>NZ_CP104467.1:945000-1245000 GCF_025369935.1 Paenibacillus andongensis
TCAGTGAGAATCTGATCCGCCGAAAACCTAAGGGTTCCTGAGGAAGGCTCGTCCGCTCAGGGTAAGTCGGGACCTAAGGCGAGGCCGAAAGGCGTAGTCGATGGACAACAGGTGGAAATTCCTGTACCACCGTAGCCGTTATGAGCGATGGAGTGACGCAGAAGGATAGTGACGCGAGCTGATGGATGCTCGTCCAAGCAGTGAGGCTGGTTAGTAGGCAAATCCGCTAACCGTAAGGCTGGGCTGTGATGGGGAGGGAAACTTTAAGTACCGAAGGTCATGAGTTCACACTGCCAAGAAAAGCTTCTAGCCAGGCGAAGGTGCCCGTACCGCAAACCGACACAGGTGGGTGAGAAGAGAATTCTAAGGCGCGCGGAAGAACTCTCGTTAAGGAACTCGGCAAAATGACCCCGTAACTTCGGGAGAAGGGGTGCCTCGGTAGGGTGAATAGCCCGAGGGGGCCGCAGTGAAAAGGCCCAAGCGACTGTTTAGCAAAAACACAGGTCTGTGCGAAGCCGCAAGGCGAAGTATACGGGCTGACGCCTGCCCGGTGCTGGAAGGTTAAGAGGAGTGGTTAGGGGCAACCCGAAGCTATGAATTGAAGCCCCAGTAAACGGCGGCCGTAACTATAACGGTCCTAAGGTAGCGAAATTCCTTGTCAGGTAAATTCTGACCCGCACGAATGGCGTAACGACTTGGGCGCTGTCTCAACGAGAGATCCGGTGAAATTTTAATACCTGTGAAGATGCAGGTTACCCGCGACAAGACGGAAAGACCCCATGGAGCTTTACTGCAGCTTGATATTGGACTTTGGTACGATCTGTACAGGATAGGTGGGAGCCTTTGAAGCCTGAGCGCCAGCTTGGGTGGAGGCGCCGTTGGGATACCACCCTGATCGTATCGGAGTTCTAACCTGGTACCGTAATCCGGTATGGGGACAGTGTCAGGTGGGCAGTTTGACTGGGGCGGTCGCCTCCTAAAATGTAACGGAGGCGTTTAAAGGTTCCCTCAGAATGGTTGGAAATCATTCGCAGAGTGCAAAGGCATAAGGGAGCTTGACTGCGAGACCTACAAGTCGAGCAGGGACGAAAGTCGGACTTAGTGATCCGGTGGTACCGAATGGAAGGGCCATCGCTCAACGGATAAAAGCTACCCTGGGGATAACAGGCTTATCTCCCCCAAGAGTCCACATCGACGGGGAGGTTTGGCACCTCGATGTCGGCTCATCGCATCCTGGGGCTGAAGTAGGTCCCAAGGGTTGGGCTGTTCGCCCATTAAAGCGGTACGCGAGCTGGGTTCAGAACGTCGTGAGACAGTTCGGTCCCTATCTGTCGCGGGCGTAGGAAATTTGAGAGGAGCTGTCCTTAGTACGAGAGGACCGGGATGGACGTACCGCTGGTGTACCAGTTGTCTCGCCAGAGGCATCGCTGGGTAGCTATGTACGGAGGGGATAAGCGCTGAAAGCATCTAAGCGCGAAGCCCCCCTCAAGATGAGATTTCCCAGTATGTAAGACCCCTTGTAGACGACGAGGTTGATAGGTTCGAGGTGGAAGTGCAGCAATGCATGCAGCTGACGAATACTAATCGGTCGAGGGCTTAACCAAAACCCTGAGTGTTACTTTACGCAAGTTTCGTATCTAGTTTTCAAGGCGCAAACCACGCTTTGACTGTTTGGTGATGATGGCGGAGGGGACCCACGCGTTCCCATCTCGAACACGACCGTTAAGCCCTCCAGCGTCGATGGTACTTGAACCGCAGGGTTCTGGGAGAGTAGAACGTTGCCAAGCAGTACCCGCAAGGGTATTAGCAACAATTGTAGGGATCATATCTAACTATGACGCGGGGTGGAGCAGCCCGGTAGCTCGTCGGGCTCATAACCCGAAGGCCGCAGGTTCAAATCCTGCCCCCGCAACCAATGATGCGAGTCATTAGCTCAGTTGGTAGAGCACCTGACTTTTAATCAGGGTGTCGTAGGTTCGAATCCTACATGACTCACCATTTGCCTTATTTACAGCATGCGCGTATGGCGGAATTGGCAGACGCACTAGACTTAGGATCTAGCGGGCGACCGTGGGGGTTCAAGTCCCTCTACGCGCATCAATCATCCCCAAGTCGTACGATACGGCTTGGGGATCCCTATGCGGAAGTGGCTCAGCGGTAGAGCATCGCCTTGCCAAGGCGAGGGTCGCGGGTTCGATCCCCGTCTTCCGCTCCATTTTATTAAGCGCCCTTAGCTCAGCTGGATAGAGTATTTGACTACGAATCAAAAGGTCGGGAGTTCGAATCTCTCAGGGCGCGCCATTTTTTTTAGAATATCATAGTAGTTCCGGGACGTAGCTCAGCTTGGTAGAGCACCTGCTTTGGGAGCAGGGGGTCGCATGTTCAAATCGTGTCGTCCCGATCATATTAAAGCATAATTTAGTAGTGAATTCACTGCTAGATTATGCTTTTTTTTGTGGAGCTCGGCTTGAAGCGGCAATTAGGATGACAGTTAAAGCATGAAGATGACATTTTCATTGTAGATGAAGGCGATCAAGACTTACCCTTGCGGTATTGAGTTTATTGAACGTACCCACTCAAAACCTCTTTCTCACTTATAAGTTAACTGAGAAGAGGTTATTTTTACCTATAAAAATAGAGGAAGATGTCAAATCATGTCGAATGAAATATGAACAGATTATTGGTCTAAGGGGAGAGTTAGATGAAAATAAGTCATTCAAAATGGATAGCAGCTTTAATTGTTACAATCGGATTGCTGCTAGGGTTACCTAATATTGATAAGGTTTCAGCAACGGTTTTGCCGGGTGGCGCAGGTGTTTCAGCTGCTTCCATTGAAGTCACCGTGAAAAATCCAGAGTCAAAACCAGTTAGCTCAGCAAAGGTTGTTGTTACTTCACCGAATTTACCGTTTCCATTACGAATTCAGTTAGATGGGAATGGATATGGCAAACTAGAAAATTTGCCAGTTGCAAATTATAACATCTACATCTCAGCTCCTGGGTATTTCAACGATACATATATTGGCGGTCAAGTTAGTGGTAACTATCAGCATGAAGTAACGTTGGAGCATAGGAGTGGTCAAGTTGAAATAATGAATTTTTATATTTATGACCCTTTTGAATACTCTTCTCTAGATCAAATTAAAGGGACTGTTTATTGGAGCACATACGGTACAATACCACAGGATAGCAAAATAAATATTAATTTTTTTGATAATAATAACACGGTAGTTGGTAATGTTTATTCTGGTATTAATCCTAATGCTAATATTTACACAGTGCCGGTTGGGATTTCCATCCCAGCGGGAGCGACAAGGATAGGCTTGGAGTTGCAGTCAGAATCATCTGTCTTGGCTCAGGTGACACGTCCGATTTGGAAATCATCCTTGTATTCGCCTGGTCAAGTACTTTTCAAGGATACTAATCCGGCCGGCGGAGTTATTGATGGAGTACTGAATTGGACTGGATCTGTGAATGAATCTCAAGTTACAGGCTACCGAGTTTTTTATCGTACCAAGAATGCACTAAATATAGAGCATCATTTGGGTGTTGTCGAAAAAAGGGCGGATAAAATTTATCAGTTTACTCTGCCAACGCTGCCAACAGATGTCGCAGAAATCGGAGTAGTAGTAAATAACAGCAATGGAGAAGAACCTGGAAGTTGGCCCATTCTATCCATGTATGATAATCGTTTATCGGATCCATTAACGTCTGTCCCTATAACATCCAATTTGCCTGTACCGAGGATTGTCGAAGGGCAGCTGAATTACCCGAAAGCAGGGAAAATAGCTGGTTGGTTAAGATGGGAAGTAACGTCAGATCGTAATATGCTTCTTCAACTAGCGGGTCAAACCATTTATTTTACCGATGCACATGGTACAAAATTACAACTGATCGGTTCTGCCTTTGAACCTCGTATCAATGATAATACTATGAATTATAACAGTCTAAATATTAACGAGCTTATCAGCATCCCGAATGGCGCAACGCAGATTGCGATATACTCTGTGCTAGAAAATGGCAAAGAGAATGACATACCAGCTTATTATCCGCTTCCCCCAACGATTCAATTCATTGATTGGGACGAGCACTATCGCAGTATCCGTGGACATATCACATGGAGTCAAGACAACGATGAGTCGAACATTAAGGCGTACTATGCTTATTTTACAGGGTATAATGTGATTCCGGTTGAAATAGGCCATGTACCTATAGGGGCACCATGGAGACTCTCTATACCTTCTTCTATCACGATTCCACAAGGAACAAATTTAATATCGATTTATACAATGGACTATAATAACCACTTGTCTCCTTATGGCTCACCGGTCTATATTTATGACAATACTACGTCTTATCAGGTACAAAATGCGCTTAAGCAAAAATACTTTACGGGAACTACAGCAATCGACATCGAACAGATCCTGCTAACTCTCAACAATCCGTCTAACCCTTTCTCCCAAATTAGTAAAGAGGACACAAAGCTCTTGTTATCACTCATTAAGCCGATTATGTCAGCTAACTAGATCTTTATAACTAGAAAAGGTCAGTCTATTTCATCAGAAATAGGCTGGTCTTTTTCCTTTTGTTGCGGGATCTACGCAAGTGATCTGACAGAAATCGAGAGAATAATCCAAGAAATTAACAAAAAATGAGTAATTATATAGCAATATGAGTAAAAAAATATTAAAATAATGGAAATTTTTATTTATAATAGAGGAGAATCTCCTTATTAAGAAGAACTAGTACTAATTAAATAGTTGGGGAAGTTTATTTGAGAAGAATAAGAGGTACATCTATGCAGAATTCATTGTTTTTTAAAAATGTGATAAATTCTGATTCCATCTTCGAATCGATCGGACAATTGAGTGATATCGCCAAGAAAACAATTGGCTGCGAGCATATCTCTCTCTTTCTTATAGATGAGAAACATCAGAGCACCCCAGCTTCTTATTCGGTTAATATTAGTACGGCAGTCATGGAACAGTTACAACAAATTGTGCTCCAAATGCAGTTTTTTTACCGAAATCCTGATGGAATACATTTGTCTGTACATAAGGCAGAAGGACATATAAAAAATTATCTTATATTGAGTAAATATGAGTGTATATACGGTTTTCATATCAAGCATGGTCTATCTTACGGGGCTTTATTATTCTCATTTCCTTCTGATATTCAACTTACGGAGGATCAATTGCATCTGTGCAATCTCATTAAACTGCATATGGAACAATTGATTAAAAAGATTCAATTCCGGAGACAAGTGCTGAAACAGAAAGCTTACGAGAATCTTTTTAATACGTTAAGGGTTAAAGATAGCTTTACGGTTGATCACTGTTATAATGTCGCTTTCTACTCTACTTTGCTTGGAGCTAAAGTGGGTGTAAGTGAGACTGAACTGGAACGCCTGAAGTTAGGGGCTCTTTTGCATGACATTGGTAAAATAGCAATTCCCGATCATATTTTGATGAAACCCGGGCGATTATCAGATGAAGAATTTAACGTCATTCGCCAACATCCTGTATTTGGCTATGAGCTGCTCAAAGATTTGCCGGATGTTGAGCACCTTCTGCCTATTGTAAAATGGCATCATGAACGCATGGATGGGAGAGGATATCCAGATAATCTGCAGGGTGAAGACATTCCCTTGCTTGTACGCATTGTAAGTATTGCAGATGCATTTGATGCGATGACTTCTACGAGAGTATACCGAGATTCGCTGCACGTGCATGAAGTCAGGGAACAGCTCCTTATTCACGCGGGCCAGCAGTTTGATGAGGAATTGGTGCGAATTTTCTTAAGTATCATCGATGAGCAGATGCAAATGAATGGATAATAACTTAGCAACAGGCAACTATTTTAGTAATGAAAGCTGGGATAGATTAATGAAATGTCGCATTCTTATCGTCGATGACGAACCCCATAATTTAAATATACTTCGAATATTTTTAAATTCGTTACATTATGAAATCATCACGGTTGAGGATGGAAAAGAGGCTCTCTCTATGGTCAAAGAGACGGCACCTGATCTTATTTTGCTTGATGTGATGATGCCTGACGTGACTGGATTTGAAATATGTAAACAATTAATAGCTCAAAGCGATTTTGATATTCCGATTATTTTCTTATCTGCAAATGCACAGAAAGAAGATATTTTACAAGGACTACGCTTAGGAGCCATTGATTATTTGACCAAGCCATTCGATCTGGATGTGCTGGAACGAAAGGTTGAAATAGCCCTCCACCAAAAAGCGAAGGTTAAAAACCTGAAGAAAGACAATAAACAATTAGCCAAATTGGTTTATGTGGATGCGTTAACTGGTTTATATAATCGAGCATACCTGGATATTACCATTCGGATGATCAAAGAGGGAACCAAGCAATTTCAAGCCGCTATGATGGTGGATATGGATTATTTT
This sequence comes from Paenibacillus andongensis, assembly GCF_025369935.1. Lineage (NCBI taxonomy): Bacteria > Bacillati > Bacillota > Bacilli > Caryophanales > Paenibacillaceae > Paenibacillus > Paenibacillus andongensis. The sequence goes on from NZ_CP104467.1 coordinate 951,419, forward strand.
AAGGACATTAATGATAACTATGGTCATTTGGTTGGGGATCAAGTTTTGAGGGAAGTTGCAACGATCATATCGTCGAAAATCTCTTGCGAGCATGATCTAGCCTTTCGGTATGGCGGGGACGAGTACTTGGTCTTACTCCAAAATGAGGCGAATTGTGTAGAAATTGCAGATAGCATTATTAAGGCTGTCGACGGTTTAAAGGTTAGTTTGGCACCGCATAAATCACAGGAATTTTCAGTGAGCATCGGGTTGACGAAAAATTTCGATCCTACCTCTTTTGATCAAATCATTACGCAAGCTGATTCTGCACTTCTCGGAGCCAAGAATAATGGAAGACATCAAATAAAGATTCGTTAATAAAAGGGGAATGGGTGGGGCATGGTCATGGAATTGAAAAGTTTTCAAAAGTTATTTCAAATGACGAAGGTTATTAATTCTCAGTTTGAAATGTCAGAAATCCTGCAAGTCTTCGTTGACGCGATAGCTGGAGAGATTACGCAAGCAGATCTTGTTGGTTTTTTCTTGAAACAGCCGGATGGTACTTTTCAAGGATACAAAGGCAATAAACTGCCTGTAGATATAACGGAGCTGCTCATTGATCCTAGAGAAGATGAGTTTGTTAGGGATATTCTACGCAACCAAGCTAGCGACTATATTTCTGATACGAGTATCGATCTAAGATTGGATCAATCTAAGAGACAATTGTTAAAAATCAAATCGATCCTCGGGATTCCCGTTATTGTAGATAATGACGTGTTTGGACTTGTGTTCGTACACGATTTCGGTAAACCGATGAATATCACTCAGGAGCAAATGGAAGTTACAGAAGCTTTCGTCAACATGGCCAGTGTGGCGATTCGCAACATCCGTATGTTCGAACAACGGCAGCTTCTGATGGAGAAGCAGCAGCTTCTTCTTGACGCGACGAAAGCTTTGTCGGAATCATTGTCTGTCAAAGATGTTCTGAATACTTTTTTCCATTACATGCGCAAAGCCAGTGGGTCCAAGGATATTGGAATTCATCTATATAATGAAAAAGAGCACACGATTGAACCCTACCAATTGTCTTCTGAGAATGTAACGGTTGACGAATGGAAGGTTAAGCATAGAGAAGTCAAGTTAACGATTGAAAATGACCGCCTTCTTTATGAAGTCATTACTCAGAAGAAATCAGCGGCTATCGAGGATGTGTACGCGGATCCGCGGCCTAATCATAAAGCGTTCGTCTCATTTGATATTCGGAGTATAATGGTGTTTCCGCTCGTAGCCAAAGGCTCCGTTTATGGTGTTGTGGCAATTCCCTCAATCGGGAAGCCGAGGAAGTATGAGGCGAGCATCTTGGAATTCTGCCAATCGATTTCTGATGCTACAGCTACCGCGCTTTCGAATGCCCAGCATACGGAGACATTGGATCACTCTGTCAATGAACGCTCGATAGAGCTGCAGCATGCTAACTTCAAGCTAGAGGGTCTAGTACGAGAGCTGGAGCATCTGAATGAGTTGAAGAGCGATTTCATCGCGACACTTTCGCATGAGCTGCGTACGCCGATTACAGCGGTTAAAGGATCTGTAGATATCCTTAGCAAAGGGATTCTCGGTGGTCTCAATGATTCGCAAAAGGATTTACTGGATATTGCGTCCAAGTCGATCGAGCGTTTGCTGGATCAAGTGAATGAATTGCTGGATTTCGCTAAAATGGAAAACGGTAAATTTGAATTGGTGTATACCGAAGCTGATTTCAAAGAAATCATCAAGGAATCCGTTCATATTGTGCAATCTTTGATCAATAAGAAGAAATTAATTCTGGTTGTTGAATCAGATGCTGAAACGGATACGGTCGTAAGCGTCGATAAGCAGCGCATTTTGCAGATTCTATTGAATTTACTTTCCAATGCGATTAAATTTACACCGCCTATGGGTGTGATTACGATCAAAACGATTTTTGAAGAAACGGTTCTTACGGTTGAAGTACATGATAGTGGCATTGGAATCCCTTATGAGAAGCAGAAGAATATTTTCACGAAATTCTATCAAGCCAATAATCAAATTAATGGGACAGGCTTAGGTCTTGCGATTTCAAAACAACTTATCGAACTGCATGGCGGTCGGATTTGGTTTGAGAGCACGGAAGGTCAAGGTTCGGTATTCAAATTTACTTTACCTAAAGGAAGGGAGTAACCAATATGCGGGCGATTGAAGTAGGATTGAGATTCCTAGTACAACAAGGTGTACGATATGTTTTCGGTATTCCGGCAGGCTCAATCAATGCGATTTATGACGCCCTCTTAGACATCCCAGAACTTACACCGATCGTAGCGAAGCATGAGAACAGCTCCGGTTACATGGCAGGCGCATATACGAGAATTACCGGTATTCCATCCATTTGTGTGGCATCCAGCGGACCAGGAGCGACGAACCTCGTGACGCCGGCTGCGAATGCTTGGAAGCAGAAGCTTCCTGTTATATTCATCACAGGCTCTGTGCCGTCGGGGAAAATGGGCAAGGGGGGCGCGCAAGAGCTGTATGCTGAGCCTATCTTTGCATCGATTACGAAGATGAGCCGAACGGTTATAGACCCCAATCAACTGCCAGAGATTCTGGCAGAAGCCTATCACACCGCGATTAGCGGCGTGCCGGGACCTGTGCATTTGGCGATTCCTATTGATATTCAAATGACGGATATTGGCGAAAGAGAGCTTCCGGTGTTGCCTCCAGTTCAGCCGCCAACGATGGATATGGCAGCAGCGCAGGCGGCTGTTGAGCGAATCAAAGCAGCTGGTCTACGTGGAGCGATTCTGCTGGGGAATGGCGCTAAAGCATCGTCTGAAAGCATCGTACAGTTGGCTGAAACGCTTGAGTGGAAAGTGGCAACAACGCCTCGTGGTAAAGGAGCCTTTCCGGAAAATCATCCGCTTTCCTTAGGGATATATGGCTTATCAGCGAATATTAGAGCGAGCGAGTACTTGAACGGTAACGATCATGAGGTACTGCTAATCATCGGTTCAAGCTTAGGCGAGCTTGCAACAAGCAACTGGGAACCGCGATTGGTTGCGGGTAGAGAGCTCATTCACATCGATTATGATCAAAGTGAATTAGGTAAGTGCTACGAAACCCAATATCCTGTACATGGTGAAATCAAGCTTGTCATTGCGGAATTATTGGAGCAGCTTTCGGCTGATGGACAAGATAGATCGTATGCAAGCGAGGCATTCCAAGGGCTAGGAGAAGCAGCGGCAGCTTCCGAACAAGGCGAAGAGAAATGGAATACATTGTCGGCGATCCGTCGTCTCAGTGCAACAGCACCGAAGAATGCTCGATTCTTCCTAGATATCGGTGAATTCATGACTTATTCGATCCAAAACTTATTAATCGAAAGCGGACAAGAATTCGATATTGATATCAATTTCGGAGGTATGGGCTCTGGAATCGGAGGCTCGTTAGGAGCGCAATTAGCGGAACCGACTCGACCAACAATTTGTATTACAGGCGACGGCTGTTTCTTCATGCATGGTCTCGAAGTGCTAACCGCTAAGGAATACAATCTTCCTATCCTATTTGTAGTCATTAACAATGCCCGTCTCGGGATGGTTTATCATGGACATATGCTGCAATACAAAAGGTGCCTAGAAGACTTCTCACAAGAGAGAGTTAGTATTGCAGGTGTTGCCCAATCGCTTGGCTTACGTCATGCCGAAGTTAGATCTCTGGATCAACTAAAGAGTGAGCATGTGCAAGAGTGGCTTTCTCATGGAGGTCCTGTGGTTGTTGAAGTTATTGTGGATGGCAACGAAATTCCGCCAATGGGTGAACGCGTTAAGTTCTTGCAAGGGGCAACGTATTAATTGGCTTGAACAAGAGTAAAAAGTTTTTGGATGTTGGTATCCAAAAGCTTTTTTTTGCATCATACATCAGTGAAGACTGTATTCTTGGCCCAGTAAATGATAAGGTGAGAAAGAGTAAGAACAGTAAGGAAGGAGCAATTCATTCATGTTGAAACGAACCATAGGTCGTTTGAATTACGAAAGCTCAGTCGTTATGTTTGGTGCAGCTAGTCTCGGGAATGTGACGCAAGAGGAAGCAGATGCATCCATCTCTTTTGCCTTGCAGCATGGGGTTAACCATTTTGATACAGCAGCCAGTTATGGGGATGCCGAAGTACGTATGGGTCCATTGATCAGTCAAATTCGCAAGGATATTTTCCTAGCTACGAAGACAGGGCAAAGAACGAAGAAGGAAGCGAAAGAAGAAATTTATCGCTCACTGGAACGGATGCGGGTTGATTCTGTAGACTTACTTCAACTGCATGCGGTAGGCTCTATGGAGGAGTTAGACCGCTGCACAGAGAAAGGTGGTGCTTTGGAGGCAGCCTTGGAAGCGCAAGCTGAAGGTATTGTTAAGGAAATTGGCATAACTGGACATGGGCATGATGCTCCGATTGTACATTTGGAAGCGTTACATCGATTTCCTTTCGCAACCGTGCTCCTGCCGCTCAATTATTATATGTATGGCTTGCCGGAATATCGGGAAGCTTTCGATGCACTCATGGAAGAAGCGAATAAGCAACATGCGGCTGTCAGAGTCATCAAAGCGATAGCTAAGGCACCATGGGCGGAAGGGGAGAAGCGTCCTTACTCGACATGGTATGAACCTTTTGACCAGCAGCAGATTATAGATGCTTGTGTGCATTTTGTGTTATCTTTCCCCGGTGTGAGCGGGTTCGCAAGCGCAGGAGACATTCATTTGTTTCCTAAAATTGTCGATGCCGTGGAGCGATATGGTTCCATGAACGATGAGGAAGCGAAGCGTATCCTGAGCAGCATCAGCGGATACACCAGTATTTTCGGAGCGCCGACCTCAATCGCTTAAAAGGTAATATATTTAAAATGATGGCCCTTCAGTTGTTTATGAACTGGAGGGCTATTTACGTTGTTAAGTTGGCATAAGGTTCCTTCTCTCATGCGTCGCTAACTGCAGGAATCCTGCGAATATATATAGCGTACTTAAGGAGGAAGGTAAGATGTTCAAATCATTTTGGAAGAAAAAAAGGTTTTGGCAAATTTGCAGCGGTATTATGCTGACTGGATGTGTGATCGTATTCGTAGCTTGCTATTCCTACATTCGTGGACTTGATGTATCGAAGTTAAATCAGCCGCTGCCAGAGGCAACGCTTGTGCTGGATAAGAACGGTAAGCCGGCTTCGCAGTTGTCAGCGTCAAAAATTGAGCCTGTCCAGTTTTCACAATTGCCAAAGGTGTTAACGGATGCGGTTGTGGCTGTGGAAGATAAAAGATTCTATGAGCACACGGGTATTGATATGAGATCTATATTCCGTGCAGTGGGTCGCGACGTGCTGCGAGGCAGCTACTCGGAGGGAGCCAGTACGATCACACAGCAGCTGGCTCGAAATCTGTTCCTCAATGCGGATAAAACACTGGGCCGAAAGTTCAGAGAAGCCGCCTATGCGATTAAAATAGATACAACCTACAGTAAAAATGAAATTCTGGAGTTGTACTTAAACAGCATTTATTTCGGGGAAGGGAGCTGGGGGGTACAGGGAGCGGCTAGAACGTATTTTAATAAAAATGTGAAGGATCTAACCTTGCCAGAAGCAGCCGTTCTTGCTGCTCTTCCTAAGGCTCCTAGCCGATACTCACCTTTTCAGGATGAAGGTCAGGCACTCGAGCGAAGGAATACTGTGCTGGTATTGATGCGTAATGAAGGTAAAATTACCGCGCAGGACTACGAGAAAGCCAAATCTTCACCACTAGGTGTCGTTAAGTCCGATAAAGGCAACGAGCTGAAGGGACGCTATCCGGCTTATGTTGACGCGGTTATTAATGAAGCTGTTCATGAGTATGGTTTTACAGAAGAACAGCTGCTGACGGGTGGCTTGCGCATCACGACCGAGCTAGATCCCTCGGTGCAGAATGCAGTTACGGATGTTTTTAAAGACGATAGTCTATTTCCGGAAAGCAAGCAAGATCAGCTCATTCAAAGCGGTGCTGCCATCGTAGATCAGCGAACCGGCGGGATTCGTGCCTTAGCTGGCGGACGAGGAGAAGGAGTCTTCCGTGGGTTCAGTCGTGCAACGCAGTTGAAGAGACAGCCAGGATCATCTTTTAAGCCGATTGTTGTCTATGGACCCGCGTTGGAGAAAGGCTATAAGCCATCTTCCCCATTATATGACGGTCCATTAAATATCGAAGGTTACCAGCCACAAGATTGGGATCACCAAACGAGAGGGCAGGTGTCGATGCAGGAGGCGGTTGTTTCTTCTTGGAACGTGCCAGCCGTGTGGCTGCTTCACGAGATAGGGATTGATCGTGGACTCCAATTTGCCAAATCCCTGGGCATTACTTTACCGGCACAGGATCGACAGCTTGGCATCGCACTTGGCGGACTCTCAGAAGGGGTGTCCCCGCTGCAAATGGCGCAAGCATTCAGCGCCTTCGCCGCCAAGGGGGTTCTGCATCCAGCGCATACGATCACGAAGATCGAGACGAGCAGCGGCCATTTGCTCGTTGGGGCAAGCACGAAGGGGACTCCCGTGATGCAGCCGGAAACAGCTTATGCGATGACGACAATGCTGCAAGTGGCTGTTGCGCAGGGAACAGGCAAGAACGCTGCTATGAACCGCCCCGTTGCTGGTAAATCTGGCACTACTCAGCTGCCGCAGACGAAGGAATTCGAAGGCTTAGGCAGCGGAAGCGCTAAAGATGCATGGTTCGTTGGTTACACACCAGAGCTAACGGCTGCTGTGTGGGTCGGTTATGACCGTACGGATAAGGAGCATTACTTAACAACATCCGGCGGTGCTGTTCCTGCAGTGTTATTTCGCGAGATGATGAGTAGGGCCTTGGCCCAAGCACCGATTGTTCCCTTTGATATGCCGATTGTGGGGGCAGGGAGCCAGACGGTTAGTGATTCGAACGCATTTGAAGAGTCAAGCGAGAACAATAAGGAAGACAAAAAAGAACATGGACATGGTAAGGGAAAGAAAAGATGAAATAGCAAAAAGCCGTCGACATCCTTTTTGGATATCAGCGGCTTTTTGTTATGGCTATAGAGCTTCCTTACAGATGAGAAGAGGCTGCTCGAGTCTTCTACGGAGTGAGAAGCTGCAAAGTGTTATAAGTTAGTCATCATTGTGGCTGCTGCGATTCTGCTTTTCACTCTTTTTGTGATCATCGTTTTTTTCTGAATGTTCATTTTTACCATGCGCTTTGGACTTATTGTTATTACTTTGTTTATTGTAATTGTTGTTGTTATCGTCTTTTTCTATGTCTTTCTTTTTATCCTCATCCTCGTCATCATCTTTTTGTGCGTTCTCGTCCATATGGGAATCCTGCTGCTTTAGCGTGTTGGGCGCTTGTTCTTGCTGTTCTTGCTGCCATTTGGTTTTCATATGGATATTTAATTTACTTGCATCCAAGTTATAGTGCTCGGCAAGCAGCTGTACTAATGACTGCTCAGCATTTGAAGATTTGAGGTCGACGGAAGCAAGCAGCATTTTGATCCAAGCGGCGGCTTGCTCCCCTTTGAGATGAATCGTACCGCTATTTTCGGGCTTAACACTCAGATCATACAAGACCCCATTCGCACCCTTAGTTTGTTTAATTTGCAGTTTGAAATGCTTGCCATCCACCTTCAGATCGATATCCTCCAAGTTAGGATAAACCACATTGTTCTGCTGGGAAGGGGGTTGTGTGCTAGATACAGGTTGATTTGGCGCAGCTGCAGCAGCTTGCCCACTGGTTCCGGATGAAGCTGGTGTCGACGTTGGTACAGGGGTCACAGGCGTCGCTGGCACGGCTTCAGTCACGGGTGTTCCAGCACCAGTTGAGGTCGCTTTCACATAGGCAGCTTGCTGCTTGCTATTGACGATTAATTCGATTTGATCCCCAGGCTTTAAATCAGCCAGTTGGGCCTTTTGATCATTACGATAAACCCATACGGATTTGGCTAATGGAATGGTTTGTTCACCGGTATTTGTGTTTACAGTGACAGCATCCGAAGCGATGGATTTGAATGTCCCCAGGACGGAAGTCGATGTCGATGTATTAGGTGAAGTTGCCGCGTAGGCCGTCCACCCACAAAGCATCAAAACGACTAGGGTAATAGATAGTATCGTGATTGTTAATCTTTTGCGCATAAGAAGCACCTCCACTAACAGCTTTCGATACCGAATGATGTTTTAGGACGGTAGCCGCATCGCAGAAGAGTCAAACACAAAGCAGTTGCAGCCTATACCATGCATAAAATGGACAAAATCAGGCAATGGTAAAATCACTAAATTGAAGCGGAGGTTGTCAACATACTAAATAAATTTCTACTTTGGTCAGGATTTGTGCTGCCCTGGTTAACTTTATTTTTGATGAAGAAAAAGAGTATTTATAGGTATATACCTGTTGGGATTTTCTCGGCGCTTTTGGTAACGATCGTGTATGAGATTGGCTATACATATAAGTTGTGGATATTAATAGATGCCATCGTTCCATGGGGCCATGTGACAAATACAGCTTTTGCTTATGGGATTTTTCTTGTCGGAACGATATGGGTTTTTCACTTTACATTTGGGCGGTTTTGGTTATATGTTGTTGCTAATCTGTTGTTAGATGCCTTTTATGCCTTTGTGTTTCATCGGATTGAGGAAAAGCTTGGCATAGCGGATCTTGTCAGTGTGAAGCACTATCATATATTCCTCATCATGATGGGACTTGCGATTATCCTGTATCCGTATCAGCTATGGCAAGAGCGAGCATGGAGAAATCTGAACCACGGCGATCACGATGATATCACGGTTAGAATTAGTAAGCCGACTTGGTTGACGAAAAGAGAAAGAGCCAAATAAGAAAGCCGCCTCATCTTAGGATGGGCGGCTTCTTTTAATCAGTGTCACTTTGCAGTCGCTGCATGAATTCCTCAGCAGCACGGTACCCTTGCTGACGCAAATACCAGTTGTTGGCCGCGGCTTCAACGAGTCCGGCAACGTCACGTCCAGGCTGAAGTTGGATTTCAATATGTGGAATTTTAATATCCATATACTCAGTGAAACAAGGTTCAAGCTCCAAATCGTTATTGAGCGCATCCTCCTGCCACTTCGTAAGCTCAATATCGAGCACGATCCGCGTCTCGTCCTGGAAAGCTTTGCGGCCGTAGAGCCGCGAAACGTTAATCAGTCCGATGCTGCGCAGCGCCAGGAATTCCTTCGTTTTCCCATTGTGGGTACCGAGCAGGGTCTCGGGACTAATCTTCTTCAGTACGACAATATCATCGGCAACGAGGCGATGCCCTCTACGAATTAAGGTATGGGCGGTTTCACTCTTGCCAACTCCAGACTTACCGCGAAGCAGAATGCCAATCCCTGAGACATTGACGCAAACACCGTGAACGGCAATCTCCTGAGCGAGCGATTTACTCAAATACAAATCCACTAAATCCTGAAACTTACTCGTAGGGGAAGCCGTACGGAGGAGTGGGATTTTCTCTTCTTCGCAATATTTGGTTAAATATTTCAAGCCTTCTTGGTTTCTCGTCACGACGAAACAAGGCGGGTGATATTTGACAATATTACCGATATGAAGATTTCTTTCGTTCTCGCTGAGACTGTGCAAATAGGTAATTTCTTTCCTGCCTAACAGCTGAACGTGCGCTTGCGGGAAATACTCAAAATAGCCGACAAATTCAAGTCCAGGGCGATGTGCCTTTGTTTTGGTAATCGGACGGTGCAGTTCCGAATGTCCGGCAAGTACTTCGAGCGAGAAACGCTGGGCCAAATCTTTCACTGTGACGGGCTTCACAACAGTCCTCCTTAAAGGTTTACTTTTACTATTCTAAATTGAAATTGACAATCTATCTCTAGTAGATTCGCTTGCGAATGGCTACTATCCTGCTATGAAAGCGCTTGAATCGATAATAGACAGCTTTTCGTTGCAAATGCATGCTTTGTTGGTATGATAATAGGAGAAGCTTTTAGGAGGAGTAAAAAACATGGACACCTACAAAAACTGTCAAAGCTGCGGGATGCCGCTCGCTCGTGATGAGCAAGGCGGAGGAACAGAGAAGTCTGGCATGAAGAGCAAGGTATACTGCAGTCACTGCTACCAAAACGGTGAATTCACAATGCCGGATTTAACCGCAGAGCAGATGAAGGAACGGGTGAAGCAAAAGCTGGTTGAGTTTGGTTTTCCACGATTTCTTACAGGCCTCTTTACACGAAATATTCATAAGCTAAAAAGATGGTCACCAAACAAATAAGTGAGTTGACTGCCATGACGACAAAAAAGGCCCTATGCAAGAATTGCACAGAGCGAATACCAACATGGTCTTTCGTATGTTTATGTAAAAGAAAGCAGCTTATCTGTTGAAGCCGCATTTTTTAGCAAGTGTTGGCCATGTTGAAAGAAACATGCTTTCCCACCTGTCTTCGGGTAATACCATGATCCATTTTGCGATTTGATCCAATCCCATTTCGCATAATGTGTTAACGACTTCTTCTTTTTCACAACCGGTTTTTAATGCTAACATCTCAAAACCACCTCAGTCGAATGTATTCAAACAATTATGTATATGCTGTCGTGTGTAAAAATGTGCATGATTTTTTTGAGTACGATGCTGGGATGCGGATTGGAAAGGCTAAGAAGCAGATAAATGACGCATGCATATAAAAGAAAGAGGCTGAGCGGTTGTTGTTTGCTGCGCAGCCTTTTTGTTTTGCATGAAGAACTTTTGGGGTGAGTAAGGGATGGAGTGGGAGTTAAGTTGAGACGATGTTTAACATCGTTAAAGTGTTGGGATTGCTTGGGTTCGTCACGTTAGCGATGAAAAACATGCTTACAGGCAGGGAAAACGGTGTTCATTTCAATTGATTGCGAATAAGATGGTCAAGAGTTTGCAGTACTTGATCAAGTTCTAAATCAGATACATCCTCATCTCTATACCGTGCTTGGTTATAAGCTGATGTGATGGCATGGACGGCATGGCTGGACAGCTGATATTGGTTGGAAAGCTCCCGTTCTGTTTCATTTGGGGTGTGCGCTTTCTTGTAAGTATAGCCCCCCTCAGCGGCTTGCTGGATCAAAACACGATAAATGAAACGGATGCGCTCTCGATTGTTCGGCATTTGTGACCACTTGGGCTCATTTGCTTTCCCCCTCGACCAACTCTTCATCGTTTGCTGCCACCATATACGCGGTAGTTCTTTCCACGCCAGGAGATTCTCTTTTTCATCCGTGAATCCTTCGGTTCCCTCGCCTTTCTTGCTGCTAAATGAACGGTTCATCAAGCGTCGGATCAGCGAGACCAGAACAGGTGTCAGCTTGGCAATGATGATATAGATGGTGCTAAGGATAAGGGCAATGATGATAAAATAGCCGATAATAACCTGGGCATAGTGAACCAGTATGTCAAACCAGCTTGGTTCACCAGTGGGGGCAGGAGGCGGAAGCGACAATGGTTGAGCTGAAGGAATTGGCTCGGGCGGCTGATCAGACGGTTGCTCGGACAGCAAAAGGCGCAGCAGCCAAGCGATCGTAGCACGAAAAAGAGAGCTGATTCCTTGTTGTAGTTGTTGAAAATAGGCAACAGCTGCGATGCAAGCAATTAATGTGATTAACCAAATGCGGCTTGAACGCTTCACTGCCTCAGATAGTGACGATGCTGCAGCTCGTTCATTGCCTGCTAACGTGGCGCTAAGAAGCTGAACGCGATTCGCAGCTAAGAGAAAAATAACAAGCGAACAGAACCCGAATCCATTCAGCCAACCTATATACGGATGGAAAAGAACCAACCCTCCCATAATGGGGACACCTACGAAATAAACCAAACCTGCGGTAACAAATATGCTCGCAGGGAAGAGCGAGAGCCATCCATCCTTGGTGCAGCGAATTCCGCGATAGACAAGTAGGAATTCGATGGCTGCGCAGGTCCAGCTATGCCAGTTGTTGCCTTGCAGAAGGTAAGCTATCGTTATACCTGCTCCCGCACAAAGCATTAACTCGTAGAGCGTACGAGTTAGCCATTTTATCCGTCCAAAGAAGCACCCCGATACATAGCAGAGCAGGAACTGTAAGCAAGTCATCCAGAGAAAGGTCTCTGACAGATAGACCTGGATTAAGACTATAATCGGAAAGAAGATAATGAGTTCGAGTAAACCGTACAAGATCGCTAAGCTGAATTCTCTCACAAGTAAATTGAGGTTAGTTCGTCGAGAAGGCGTTTGAATGGGCGTTAACATTGGAATCACCTACCTTCTCTCTGTTCAGCTCAAGAATGCCGTGCTGCAAGGGGATGATAAAAACTGAATGTCCTAACGATTCAAGTCGCTCAATTCGATCTTCGATCCCCTTAGAGACGAAAGAAGTCAGCAGGATGATGTCCATCGCGGTCCCGTCTTGCTCGATTCCATGATCCAGGAAGTCTTCAAAAGAGCGAGAGCAGGAGATGGCAAGCTTAGCCATTGTTTCGAATAGGTGTTCCAAATGCGGCCAACCACCTTCGGGGGCGAGGTACACGGGAACTCCAGGCTGGCCCTGCAGAGAGCCATTGTAGCCGAAACCAACCGGGATACCTTGACTCACGGCATATTCTGCAAGTGTAGCTGCATACGAGAGAGCTTTCTCAACAAGCTCGGGATCGGTCACAGCATCCCACATTGTTTCCGTTATTTGCGTATTTACGGCCAAGAGCAGCCTAGGGTCAGCGGTGAAATCTCGATTATATACTTGGAGTTTCTGACTGCGTGCTGTCGCCTTCCAGTGGATGCTGTTCATCGTATCACCAAAGCGATATTCCCGTGCGCCGGAAACGAGAAATGGATCCGGCATGATCCAGCGTTTGACGGTAATATCGCCTTGCCATCGGCTCGAGAGGAGCGGGATGTCATCTCGGCTTACCAAGCGCGGGGAGACAAGGAGCTCAAGTTGCATACGGTGAATGGAAGAAGCAGCCTGCACACCAACCAAATCTCCCATTGAAGCGGCCACCGTTTCGAGCTTATACCAACCACGCTTCGCACAGTGTACCCCGTGGCGTCGGACTATTCTTGTATAGGGCATAAGGCTGAACAGACTGCGATGATTCTGGAAAAGAGCTCCGCTGCTCACTGCGAGATTGCTCATCTTCGCAAAGTGGAGCCCTGCGTGAATCGTTGATTCCAAGCGAAGCCAAGGAATTGGAGCCAGCTTACGATTGACGATCGTTTCGATCATGACAATATCATCCCCTGCATGGCAATGCGTCGTACTGAAGGTTCGCTCGATGCGAAGCCCGCGAAACCCCCAGCGGGCAAATAGCAGATGCTGGAGGAGGAACAGAGCGACAGTGATGATGAGAATCCAGCTAATGCTCATCGGCTACCCCAGCTTCACTTCCGTAGGAACGGGGGTAGCTGCAAGGATACTGACCAGCAGGGCATGTACCTGCTGGTCCTGTTGGCGTGATCGCGTTCGCAGCAGGATGCGATGCGCCCAGACGGGCCCTGCCAGCGCTTTGATGTCGTCTGGCAGCACGTAGTCGCGGCCGCGAAGCGCCGCGTACACCTGCGCCGACTTCATCAAGGCGCGAACGCCGCGCGGGCTGACGCCAAGCGCGGTATCCGCATGCGTGCGCGTCGCCTCCGCGAGCTGCACGATGTACTGCAGCAGCTCGTCGCTGACGCGCACCTGCGTGAACAAGTGCTGAGCTTCCAGCAGCTCAGCACGGCCCACCACCGGCAGCAGCTGATCGAGTGGATCATGCTGCTGGTAGCGCTTCAAGATCTGGACCTGCTCGGCAGCCGACGGATAGCCGAGGGAAAGCTTCATCAGGAAGCGGTCGAGCTGAGCTTCCGGGAGGGGGAACGTCCCCTGATTCTCGACAGGGTTCTGCGTGGCAATGACGAGGAACGGAGCTTCGAGGATGCGCGTTTCACCGTCGATGCTCACTTGGCGTTCCTCCATGCTTTCCAGCAAGCTGGACTGCGTGCGCGGCGTCGCGCGGTTAATCTCATCGGCAAGCACGATGTGAGCGAATAATGGCCCTGGGCGGAATTCGAATTCGCCCAGCTTCTGGTTGAAGAAATTGATGCCGCTTACATCTGACGGCAGCAAGTCGGGCGTGAACTGGATGCGCTTCATTGTGCCGTCGAGGGAGCGGGCCAGCGCTTTGGCTAGCTGCGTTTTCCCTGTACCGGGAACATCCTCAAGCAGCACATGCCCGGAAGCAATGAGGGCGATGATCAAAAGCTCGACAGTATCTTCCTTGCCAATGATGACTTTACCTATGTTTTCTTTAATAAGAGTAGCTATTCGTCCTATTTGTGCGAAATCCAATGGGCTTCCTCCTATTATGATAGATTTGGTTTGACTCAATGATGTTTTAGTGAGCGATTTTACTGCAATTCCTGTCTTTTAAGCAGTTTTACTACAATTCCTGTTTACTGAGGGAACGTCGATTCGTTATTTCTTTCGTTTAGCTGTTTTCAGGGTTCCAAGCGGAACGACGTTCCGCTATTTCTTAGAAATGGCAGAGAATTCCCCCCATTCGGACTAAATAACGCATCGTAGTTCCTTTTGGGGAACAAAATAAGCATTTTCCAAGAAATAGCGTACTCAGGTTCCGTTTCATCATCGCAAAGGCTCGGTCCAGCGTCGGCGGATGGAGTTAGCTCGCAAAGGCCCAGTCCAGCGCCGGCCGGATGGAGTTAGCTCGCAAAGGCCCAGTCCAGCGCCGGCCGGATGGAGTTAGCTCGCAAAGGCCCAGTCCAGCGCCTGCCGGATGGAGTTAGCTCGCAAAGGCCCAGTCGAGTGCCTGCCGAATGGAGTTAGCTCGCAAAGGCCCAGTCCAGCGCCAGCTGAATGAAGTCTGATCGCAGGCTGCACCAAGCTAAGCAAGAGAATGTCCTACTTGTCTTTTTTAGTGGGCTTTGCTTTCTCTGACTTAATTTTAACAGACGAAAGGTGATTTTTACCATTAATTCCTCATTCACGCACCAACCAGTTGTGTATTCCATAGGCAGTTAGTACAATGATGATGATTAAGAATACGCTTACGATGTAAGCTTTTCGAACGGAAAAGCTTTAGGAGGACGGACATGTACAAGCTGTTACTAGTTGATGATGAAGAGGACGTGCGAGAAGGTGTCGTCCGCGAGATAAATTGGGAAGCGATTGGCTTTGAAGTGATAGAGAAGGCGGAGAACGGCAGGGAAGCGCTGGAAATGGTTGAGCGGCTGCAGCCGGATGTGGTCGTGACGGATATTCAGATGCCGTTCATGAATGGGCTTCAACTAGCTGAAGCGGTCCGTGAGCGCTTTCCGACGATTAAGCTCATCATCCTTACGGGGCATGATGAATTCGAGTATGCCCAAAAGGCGATTAAGCTGCATATTGATGAATATGTGCTGAAGCCTTTTTCCGCGCAAGAGCTAATCAATGCTTTGCTGAAGGTGAAGGAGCAGATTCAAGAGGAAGTGTCTCATCGGGAAAATGTACAGCTGCTGAAGGAGCATTACCGCAAGAGCATGCCTGTGTTGAAGGAAAATTTCTTAGCAACGTTAATGAACCGGAAACTCCCGCGTGATGAAGTCTACGAGAAGGCTGCGAACTACGGAATTGAGCTTACTGGGAATAGCTATGTTGTAGCGGTGCTGAGCATCGATGGGGTGCTCATTCATGAAGAGGATTTGGAGAATCGCAGCGAACTGGCGAAGTCCGTTTCTTTGAAATATTCCGAGGATCAGGCGCTGAAATATTTTGCCCTGCTGAATATTACCGAGGAGATCGCCGATAAACGGCGTCTTGGCCTTGTTTTCATGCATAATGATCAAGTGGTTGTACTCGCCGCAAGAGAAAGCACAGACAGAGAAGCTGCGCTTCAAGAAACGATGAAGGTGCTGGAAGAAGTGCGGCAGAACGTAGAGAAATATTTGAAATTTACGCTTACCGTTGGGATCGGAACCGTTATGAAAGACGTAACCAAGATGAGCTATTCGTATGAAGATGCCGTGTTGGCGCTTGATTACAGGCTCATTTTGGGCAACAACCGCATGATCTACATCGATGATGTCGAGAAGCGGAGCGTGGAGAAGATTCGTTTTGACGATGTGAAGGAGCATGCCTTGACGCGCTGCATTAAGGTTGGGACGAGTCAGGAGATTCGGGAGACGATGGATGAGCTTTTTCAAGGGATAGAGGGCGGTGTTTCCGTTAAGGACTACCAAATTTATTTACTCGAAATATTGACTTGTATCCTGAAAGCAGCCAAGGACTCGAACCTTAACGTCGATGAGGTATTTGGCGAACATTTTATTCCTTTTACAGAAATTAATAAATTCACATCCTTGGAAGAAGCCAAGCATTGGCTTGCCGAATTATGTGCGAGCATGATGAATCATATCGCGACGGATCGTCAATATACGTACAAAAACCTAGTTGAAATGGCCAAGGATTATACGAAGAGCCATTATCACGAAGGAGATATCACGATTAATAAAGTGTGCGGCCACCTGCATATCAGCGCGGGATATTTCAGCAGTATTTTCAAGAAAGAGACGAAAATGACCTTCGTGAACTATTTGAACCATATTCGTATGGAGGCGGCCAAGGAGCTATTGCGCACTACGGATATGAAGGCGCTGGAAATCGCCGAGAAGGTTGGTTATGCCGATGCCAATTATTTCAGCTTTTCATTCCGCAAAAATGTCGGTGTTTCCCCCAAAGAGTACCGAAATAACAGTTCCAAAGGGCTTTAGTGGTAAAGGGGGGGGGTGGTAAAGCTTGAAACGTAAAGTAAGAACACTATTCGAGGCTTTGTATAACGTACTGCTGGACACGATGAGGGTGAAAAGCATTCAATTTACGATTACGATGTCGTTTATTTTGATTACGGTGATCGTCATGTTGATCATTTCGCTGGTGCTTTATAATAAATTTTCTAGAACAGCGGAAGAGAGTGCTTTTCTGAATACGCAGCAGGTGATTGAGCAGGTCCAGTTTAACTTAGAACACTATATTAAGGGTATGGCGGACACCTTCGAGGTGGTTGATGCGAAAATTGCCAGAAGCTATGGCATTCCAACGGACAAGCTGCTTGAGCAGTTGGAAACGATCGCAAGCACGCGCGAGGATATCGTCTCTATTCATCTTTTTACAGCAGATGGCGGACTAGTAACCGGTATTCCCACGACCGAAATGCGCAAAAATACGCGACTTCTCGAGCAGTCGTGGTTTAAGTCTGCGCTGGATAATCCAAACCATCTCACTTTTTCCCTACCGCATATACAGAATCTCTTCAAGGATCCATACAAATGGGTCGTTTCCATGAGCAAGGGGGTTTCCATTCAAAAGGATGGGAAATGGGTGGAGGCCGTGCTGCTTGTAGATGTTAACTTCAAGACGCTGGATGACGTGTTTCGTACGGTATCTCTTGGTAAAAAGGGCTACGTTTACATCATCGACGACTCTGCCGGTAATATTGTCTATCACCCGCAGCAGCAGCTTATTTATATTGGTTTGAAGTATGAAAATGTGGAGCAAGCGCTCAAGTTCTCGTATGGAAAATATATGGATATCAGCGATGGCGAGTCGCGGCTCAATGTGGTTAGGACGGTTAACAACATCGGTTGGAAAATTATTGGCGTCTCCTACATGGATGAAATGGTTACAACACGCAAGGAAATCAGTACGTTCATGATTTGGCTTCTCGTCATTGTCCTTGTTTTCATTTTGTTGATCTCGTCCTTCATGTCTGCGCGTATTTCACAGCCTATTAAGCGACTGAAGAAGTCGATGGAAATGGTCGAAAAGGGCCATTTTGACACCTATATTCATGTTCGTGGCGCTGATGAAGTGGAGCAGCTTTCGCGGAGATTCAATCTGATGGTCTCGCGGGTTCGTGAGCTGATGGATCAAAGTATCCATGAGCAGGAGACGAAGCGGAAGAATGAGCTGGAGGTACTGCAGTCACAGATTAATCCGCATTTTTTGTACAATACACTCAATTCCGTTGTTCGCATGGTGGGTAATGGGAAGAATGAAGACGTCGTCAAGACGATTACGTCCTTGTCCAAATTTTTTCGGATATCGCTGAGCAAGGGTAAGAATATCATTTCCATCGGAGAAGAGATCGAGCACATTCGGAATTATTTGATCATCCAGAAGATGCGGTATAAGGATAAATTCGATTACGAGATTCTTGTGGATGAAGAGGTGCTTTCCTACAAGACGCTGAAGCTGATTTTACAACCATTTGTGGAAAATGCACTCTATCATGGCATTGAATATATGGTAGACGAAGGCCTCATTCAGATATCGGTCGGCAAGGTCGATGAGAAGATCCTATTCGAGATTAGGGATAACGGTGTTGGTATGTCGGAAGAAACGCTCAAGAACATCCTGACCGGTCATGTGAAAAGCGAAAAAGGGTCCGGTGTAGGGCTGCGAAATGTACATGAGCGTATCCAGTTATATTTCGGTTCGGAGTATGGGGTCAAGGTTGAAAGTGAGCTGGAAGAAGGAACTACCGTCAAGGTTTGGATTCCTATAGTTTTAGAAGATGAATAGGAAGGAGAAACCATGGATAAAACAATGAAAGTAAGTCCTCTTCTATTCGCCGTCCTGGTAGCCGTCATCTCCATGTCTTCCTGTACCAAACAAACGGAGACGATACCGACCGAGCTGAAGAAACATTTGGAGATTGTCCTCCGAAGTCAAAACGGCGATTACTGGAAGACGGTGAAGATTGGTGCCGAGGTGGCCGCGAAGGAGTTTGATGTTACGCTGGATTTCCGTGCACCAGGCGATGAAGCGGATGTGAAAGGGCAAATCGCTTTAATGGAGCAATCGATCGGCAGCGGACCGGACGCCATTGTGCTCTCTCCTAACAGTTATAAACAATTGTCCAAGGTTGTGGATGATGCGTCAATGCGGGGAATTCCTGTCATCACGATCGACTCCGAAGTGGAGACAAACAAAGCTAAGAGTTTTATCGGGGCTAATAATTATGAGGCTGGGCAATTGGCTGGCAAACAGCTCATCAAGCTGGCTGGGACAAGTGGTGATATTGCTATTGTTAGCTTTATGCAAGGAGAGCGCAATACAGAGCTTCGGGAACAAGGGCTCTTGGAAGAGCTATCCAAATATCCGAATATTAAGGTGATTGAGAAGGTTTACAGTCTGACGGACTATGAACTTGCTGCGCAGCTGACCCGTAGCATGATGGAGAAGCATCCCCAGTTAGACGGGATTGTTGCTCTGAATGAAATCTCGTCCATTGGCGTTGCGCATGCGATTCAAAGTATGGACCTCCAGGACAAAGTGAAAATCATCACATTTGATAGTACCTCTGAAGAGCTGGAGCTGCTGCAAGAGGGTGTCATCCAAGCGACGATCATTCAGAATCCATTCAGTATCGGGTATTTAGGTGTAAAAAACGCAGTTGAAGCTTTGAAGGGAAAGAAGGTGCCCAGCCGTGTGGATACAGGGATTAAAGCTATTGACCTGGATAATATGTTCTGGTCGGATAATCAGAAGTTGTTATTCCCGTTTATAAAGTGATGAGAATTTCGATAGAACACATGAGGATATTGCATTTGTTTTGGTGTTTTGATCCAGTATAGTAGGGAATGTAAATAATAAACAACACACCTTTTAGGGAGGGTCTTACCTTGAAAAAATTGATTACTCTTGCAGTAGCAGGCGCTTTGGTTGCAACCGTAGCTGGCTGTGGCACTAAAACAGCAACTCCTTCACCAGCTCCAGCAGCATCTACAGGTGCAGCAGCAACGGCAAAACCAGCAGATACAGCTAAAAAACCAACAATTGGTGTAGCCATCTACAAATTTGACGATACATTCATGTCTGGTGTTCGTGCCGCGATCGCTGATGCTGCTAAAGATAAAGCAACAGTTGATATCGTTGACAGCCAGAACTCACAACCAACACAAAATGATAAAGTCGATCTTTTCATCACGAAAAAAGTAAATGCACTAGCGATTAACGCAGTTGACCGTACAGCGGCAGGCGTTATCATCGATAAAGCAAAAGCGGCAAACGTTCCCGTTGTTTTCTTGAACCGTGAGCCACTTGCTGACGACATGAAGAAATGGGATAAAGTTTACTACGTAGGCGCTAAAGCAGAGCAATCCGGTACGATGGAAGGCCAACTGTTGGTTGACTACTTCAAAGCCCACCCAGAAGCGGATAAAAACAAAGACGGTAAAATCCAATACGTTATGCTGAAAGGCGAGCCAGGACATCAAGATGCTGAGCTTCGCACGAAGTTCTCCATCCAAGCGATCACAGATGCTGGTCTGGGTGTAGAAAAAGTAGCGGAAGATACAGCGATGTGGGACCGCGTTAAAGGTCAAGAGAAAATGGCAGCATTCCTAGCTTCCAGCGAAAGCAAAATCGAAGCTGTTCTTGCGAACAACGATGATATGGCACTTGGCGCTATCGAAGCTTTGAAAGCAAAAGGCTATTTCAAAGACAACAAATTCTTACCGGTTGTAGGCGTAGATGCTACAGCTCCTGCTCTTCAAGCGCTTAGCGATGGGACACTACTCGGAACAGTTCTAAACGATGCGAAAAACCAAGGTGCAGCAACAACGAATGTAGCAGCAGCACTTGCTAACGGCAAAACACCTAGCAAAGAAACAACAGGCTACGATGTTACTGACGGTAAGTATGTATGGATTTCCTACAAAAAGATTACAAAAGCTAACATGAACGAAGCGAAGTAATCCGAATAGAAGCGGGCAAGAGCAGCGATGAATGACTACGCGGGCGCTCTTGCCTTCCTTATTTGGGAACCCATGCAAAGCTAAAGAGAAAGAGAAATAGGCTTCGAAGAAAGGCTTCACTTTGTGGGGATTATCGTGAGCTGTAGGGGGAGTTACCATGACTGGACATGACTATTTATTAGAAATGAATCAAATCTCCAAAGAATTCCCCGGCGTCAAAGCGCTGGATAACGTTACCCTCAAAGTTCGCCCAGGAAGCGTACATGCGCTTATGGGAGAGAACGGTGCGGGCAAATCGACGCTGATGAAATGCTTGTTCGGTATTTATAAGCCGGACGGTGGAGAAATCAAATTGAATGGCGAAGTCGTTTCGATTCAAAATTCAAAGGACGCTTTATCTAGTGGCATATCCATGATCCATCAAGAGTTACACCCGGTTCCTCATCGTAACGTGATGGAGAACATTTGGTTGGGTCGTTTCCCGCTTAAAGGGATCGGACCTTTGAAATTAGTGGATCACAAGAAGATGCGCAAAGACACAGAGAACCTGTTCCAACAGCTTCAGATGGATATTAAGCCGGATACACTGGTAGGAACGTTATCTGTTTCTAAAGTACAATCCATTGAAATTGCCAAGGCTGTATCATTCAATTCGAAAGTCATTGTTATGGATGAGCCGACTTCTTCCCTAACGGGTAACGAAGTTGAGCAGCTGTTTCGCATCATTCGCGACCTGAGAAGTCGTGGCGTTTCGATCATCTATATTTCACATAAAATGGAAGAAATTCTCGAGATTTCAGATGAAGTGACGATTATGCGCGACGGTACCAAGATTGGTACGTGGGCATCGTCGGAGTTAACGACCGACATGATTATTTCGAAGATGGTCGGACGAGATCTGAAGGAGCGTTTTCCTGAGCGCAGCAATGTGCCGAACGGTGTATTAATGAAAGTCGAAGGACTGACTTCTGTCATTCCAAGATCATTTAAGAATGTATCCTTTGATCTTCGTAAGGGAGAAATTCTTGGAGTCGGCGGTCTTGTCGGTGCTCAGCGGACGGAGCTGATTGAAGCTTTGTTCGGGATGAGAGGTATTGCTTCTGGCAGCATTTCGATGCATGGCAAGCAAGTGAAGCTGGGGTCGCCGATTGATGCTATTAAGCAGAAAATCGCATTGCTCACGGAAGAGCGTCGTGTAACGGGTATTTTCCCTGTCTTATCGGTTCTTGAGAACACCGTGATTGCGAATTTGGGCAGATATATGAATCCACTAGGCTTCATTAACGAAGCTAAACGTAAAGTAGAAGTCGAACGAAGTATCGAAATGCTTCGGGTGAAGACGCCTAATATGCACGCGCTAATCAAGAACTTGTCAGGCGGTAACCAACAAAAGGTACTGCTTGCCAGATGGCTGCTCACAGAACCGGACGTGCTCCTGCTTGATGAACCGACACGGGGAATTGACGTAGGTGCTAAATTCGAAATTTACTCCATCATCGCTGACCTTGCGAAGCAGGGGAAAAGTATTATCATGATCTCTTCTGAAATGCCCGAACTGTTAGGGATGTCAGACCGAATCATGGTCATGTGTGAAGGACGCCTTACAGGCATTGTTGAAGGAAATAAAGCAACTGAAGAAGAGATCATGCGCCTTGCTGCACAGCATATGGCATAATGGAGGGGGCCAAGAACCATGAGTACGAAGACAGAAACAATGAAATCCAGAGACATTAGCGGGTTCGTGACCAAATACGCAATCTACATCGTGCTAGTCGTCTTAGTTATCGGTATCGCGATATATGATCCACGCTTTTTATCCGTAAATATCCTTCGTGATATTTTACTGCAGTCATCCACGCGCGTCATTATCGCCTTGGGTGCCGCATTCATCTTGATCACAGGGGGAACGGACCTTTCGACAGGACGTATCGTCGGCTTGACCGCCGTTATCTCCGCTTCCATGCTGCAAACACAGGAGTATGGTCGAAGATTTTTCCCGAATTTGCCGGAGCTGCCATTGATCGTACCGATCCTTCTTGCGGTTGCAGCCGGTCTATTGATAGGTCTGATCAATGGGATCATTGTTGCAAGATTCAAGGTTCCACCGTTCATCGCAACTTTGGGTACGATGGTCGCTGTATACGGAGCTAACTCCTTATACTTTGATATGAAACCGAATCAGTCACAGCCGATTGGCGGGTTGAGACCGGATTTCAGTCAGCTGGGGACAGGCGCGATCGGAACCGGTTCTACGTATTCCATTCCTTACATTGTTATAATTGCCATTGTCGTAGCTATCATTGTGTGGATTGTGTTCAACAAAACGAAGCTGGGGAAATATATGTACGCCATCGGCGGCAACATTCACGCAGCAGTCGTTTCGGGTATTAACGTAAACCGTTATCTCATCTACATCTACGCAATTGCTGGGGCTTTGTATGGTCTGGCAGGCGTACTGGAAGCAGCAAGAACGGGTGGCGCAACGAATAACTACGGGAATATGTACGAGCTTGATGCGATCGCAGCTTGTGTGGTCGGCGGCGTATCCACTTCCGGTGGTATCGGGACTGTACCAGGTGTTCTTGCAGGGGTATTAATTTTCAGTGTTATCAACTATGGTTTGACGTTTATCGGGATTAGCCCTTACTGGCAGTTGATTATTAAAGGTATCATTATCGTCGCGGCTGTTGCCTTCGATATGCGTAAATACATGAATTCCAAATAATGATAATGTGAAACAGGCTGTCGCGATCTAACGACAGCCTGTTATCCTGTATGAGATGAAAGCGATTACTGACGTATCAGGAGGGCATAGTCATGGCAAATCATAATTCGGCTAGCTGGAGAAAGCGAATATTCTCCGTTTCTTTGAGAAGCAAAATTGTAGGTGCATTTGTTATTGTATCTTTACTCGTTGCAGTAACCAGCGGCATGTCATATACATACTTGAATAAAGTGGATAGCTCCTATTCCAAGCTTTTGAATGATAATGTCACTATTCTACGTAATGTTTCTGAGATCAAAGAGAAAACGCAAATACAGAACAGTATGCTGTTCGGATACGTTTTAGACCCTACGAAGGACAAAGAAAAGCTTTTGACAGAAATGAATGGAGCACTTTCTTCGATCATTACAAAGATGGGAGAGGTTTCGAAGAATGAGGATGAGCAGAGTGCTATCCAATCCATGGCAGATTCGAACATGACGTTTGCTCGCTTAGTGAAGAAAGTGACGGAATACGCCGACAAAGGGAATGTGGCTCTAGCCAAAGCGGAAGCGATGCAATGGGCTATTCCGACAACGGAAACATTGACGCAGGCTGCCGCGAAGATTGAGGAGCTGGAAAGGAAAGTCCAGGAGGAAGATTCCGCCCGCAATCATGATGTGGTTGTATCGACCGTTCACACGTTGATCTGGGTCAGTGTAGCAGCCTTTCTCTTCGCCTTGGCTATCGGCCTCTTGCTGTCACGTATGATTGTTAATCCTATACGTTCTATGGTACAAACAGCTGAACGAATCGCAGCATGCGATTTAACGGTTAATGACATTAACGTGAGGAATAGGGATGAATTACGTCATTTGGCAACTGCTTTTAATCAAATGAAAGCCAATTTGCATAGCTTAATTAGTCAAGTAGGGAGCAGTGCCCAGCACGTCGCTGCTGCATCGGAAGCACTTAGCAGCAATTCTGAACAAGTTAGCGAATCTTCGGAACGCATAACATATACAGTCCAGGACATTTCGATGGGGACGGATGCGCAAGTGCGCAGTGTACACATGGGAGTCTCCATCATGGAGGAAATGTCAGCAGCCGTTATTCAAATAGCAAGCGTCACGCAAACGGCTAACCATCAGTCATTCCTCGCGCAGCAAGAGGCTGGGGAGGGTAATGCGGCTGTCGAGACAGCGATATCGCAGATGAATGCGATCTATCAGAAGATGATGGAGCTTTCTGAATCGGTACAGCGGCTTGGTCATCGCTCTGAACAAATCGTCAATGCGAACGCAATGATTGCAGGGATTGCGCGGCAGACGAACATGCTCGCGCTCAATGCCTCTATCGAAGCAGCACGCGCCGGAGCCGCTGGTAAAGGGTTTGCGGTCGTCGCCGACGAGGTCCGCAAGCTATCCATGCAGACGGGTGCAGCTGCGGAAGAAGTCGCTCATCTTGTTTCCAGTATACAGGATGAAACAAGAGAGGTTGTCAGTTCCACCGAAGCCGGGAGCCGCGAGGTGCAGACGGGGCTTGAGGTGGTCGGCGTAGCGCGGGATACCTTCAAACGGATTCGCGACGCGATGGACGAAGTTGCGAGGCAGATCGAGGAAGTGGCGGGAAGTTCGGCCGCTATTTCCGAGAAAACACGCGCAGCCGTGGATGTCATTCGAGCAATCGACGAGGTTGCTGGACAGACCGCTGCGGGAGCAAGAAATGTATCTTCCAACATCGAGGGTCAGTACGCGAGCATGGAGGAGATCGTCTCCTCGGCGACCGTGCTGAACAGCATGGCTGCTGATTTGCAAACCTTAATCGGAAGATTCCGCGTTTGATAAATATGATAGCAAAAAATCCGGCAACGCCGGCACGGTCCTAATTTGAAGAATATGAGTCCGAAATTCGGGGAGTTTTTCGGTAGGTTTAGGATTTAAGGCTGCATAAGAGGAATGACGATCCGCTATTTTGGTCAAAGTACGTTGCAACTCGGTTCTAACGGAACGTGAGTGCTCTATTTGGCCGTTTAGCGGGTTTTTCGCCTTGAAAACGGGAAATAACGGATCGTCGTTCCGCGAAACCGTGAAATAAGCGGTTTTGTTCAAGAATAAGGCATCTACGTTCCGCGAGCGCGAGCAAACTGGCGGTAATGGTGCCTTCGCGGGGGTGAGTGCCGGGTTGGTTCGGTACGAGCCCCGCATACAATCATCATTAGCTTTGAGCACCAAAAGAAGGACCTGAGGCAGCGCCTCAGGTCCTTCATTATGTAGTGCCTAATCTCGCACTTCCACGATAAGCTCAATTTCCACCGGCGTGTGAAAAGGCAGATCGCTCGTACCAATCGCTGAGCGAGCATGTTTACCCTGCTCACCGAACACAGCCACTAACAAGTCAGAAGCGCCGTTGATGACATAGGGCTGATCGCTAAAGCCCGGGGCGCTGTTGACGAAACCGAGCATTTTCACGATTTTGACAACACGATCCAAATCTCCAAGATAGCCCTTCATCACAGCCAAGCAATTGATAATGGTTTGACGGGCTGCCTCTTGTCCTTGCTCGATGGTGACTTCGCGGCCAACTTTTCCTTCGTACATAAGTTCACCGTTAACGCGGCAATCCTGACCGGATAAATATATGAGATTCCCAGTTTGATTACAAGGAATATAGGTGAAACGCGGTTCTGGGGATGAGGGAAGCGTGATACCTAGCTCTTGTAAACGTTGTTCAATTTGGGACATAGTGTGACCTCCAAGTTAAATGATAGTTAAATCTGCAGTAATGCTGCCAGATTGCTTACTCCAACATACCTCGTGCAAGCACCGGAAGGCGCTCATATGTATCACCGCGCTGCATAATGACCTGATTATGCAGATTGACGGTGCTGCAAATGTGATTAGGGATAATACGCAGCTTGTCGCCTACCTGTATGTTGGCTGCTTGGGCGAGTGGCCCAAGATCAAGCATACCATGCTCTTCTGATAAGCGAACGAGAAGCGCATCCTCAAGGTTCATGATGTGCCCGAAGCCCCGCAGCTGAAGCGGGTCTGTATCCGGCTGCACATCGGTAGCGAAGGTTTTGCTGCCGCCATCGATGATCGCGAGATCCGCCGCCGGGCGGCTAACGACCGTGACCAACACGCTGCCTGCGCAGTCTTCGATGCCGCAGAGGCCTAAGCGGGCCTGCATCCGATCGTAGTAAACATAGGTGCCTGGTCGGACCTCCGTTACGCCTTCTACCGCAGCGGCGGAAGCGGCGGTCGGTGTGGATCCGACGCTAACGTCCGTGATAGCGATGCCCTGCGCTCTAAGACGCTCGGCCAACTGCACCATCAGTGTGCCTTCTTCTTGACCGGCTGCAGCCACGTCGAGGGTAGGCTTCCCTGCTAGCAGGGAGCCGCGAAACGTATAGATGCCGGTCAGCCGCAAATGCGGCATAAGGGCGATCTCCGCGGCGAGCGCGGAGGCCTGCTCGTAAAGTACACCGGTTCTGCGAAAGCCGGTATCGATTTCCAGCCGGACTTGCAGCGAGTGGCCAAGCCGGCTAGCGCACTGCTCTAATTGCTGAGCGCCTGCCAAGCTATCGACGCCGACGATTAGCTCGATCTGCTCGCTTAAGCGAATCGCTCTTTCAATCTTGCTTGCGGTTACAAGAGGGTATGCGATGAAAATATTGGTAACGCCACCCGCCGCCATAACCTCTGCTTCAGAGACTTTCGCTACCGTGATACCGACAGCGCCAGCCGCAATTTGTTGGAGTGCGACGGAAGGGAGCTTATGCGTCTTCGCATGCGGACGCAGCTTCACATGATGTTGGCTAACAACGTTAGCCATTGCTTGTATATTACGATCCATGCGTTCAGTGTCAATAAGCAGGCAAGGTGTCTCCAATGTTTCCAATGTTTCCGATGTCTCCAAATTCTCCAAAGTTTTCATCATCCCTCCACACTCTCTTTCACGGCACTTTTGCCTTCTTCTAAGTGGCTATATAGGGTATACTTTGAAATATTCAAATACGTGCAAATCTTCTCGCCGCCTTTTTTAATCAGAAAAGCACCCTTGGCATCCAGAAGTTGAATCATGCGCATTTTATCTTCCTTGTTCATGACCGCTACAGGTTTGCCTACTTGCTCTTGTGCTTCTTGAATAAGGGCATCGAGCAGATCGCTTACACTCGTAACGAACGATTCCTTTACGTCTGTTTGTTCCCCAGGACGTATAAGCGTCTGCAGCGTTTTCTCTGCGATCATCAGCTCGGTGATATCGTAGTTAATGCAAAGCGAGCCTATGATCGTGCCTGCTTTATTTTTCATATACATCGAACTGGAGCGCAGAATGCGACCATCTTTGGTTTGTGTTAAGTAGTTAAACTTGTTGCCGTTTACATGATTACCCCGCAGCAGCTCCAGACCCAGATTCGTCCCGGGATCCCCGACTTTACGTCCTGTGATGTGACCATTCGCAATCGCGACGATGGAGCTGTCGTAAGGACCTGTCAAGTCATGCAGCACGACTTCACAGTTATCTCCGAATTGGACGGCAAGTCCTGTCACAAGTTCGGTCAAAAACCCGAATTCATCTTGAATGGATTCCATGCCTGTCATCCCCCTTTGTAAGGTTATTCTGAGCAAAATAGTAACACAAACCGTTTGAATATCAAACAAAAAGTTTGTTGATCTAAAAAAAAGTATGATTTTCTGGCATTGCTCATGGTACGATGTAAAAAAGATCATTGCAAGACCGAAGGAGGGATCACCCATGAGACGCTTTTTTGCTAAATCCCTGAAACGTAAACTGTCTTTGCTTATTTTATTTGCAGTTGTATTGCCGCTGCTTTCCATGGGGATCGTCTCCTATAGCATCGCAACATCGGTTTCGGAAGATAAAGCGAAGCAGGCGGGGATGAACACACTGAAGCAAATGTCGGATAAGCTTGATTTTGTTATTCAAGACGTTGAGAATATGTCGGTCTTTCTGATTGGGCAAAAGGATATTCAAACGTATCTCGATAACGATGAAGGGGACGTCAACAGCTATTCCCTTATTGTTGGCACCTTATGGAATTTATCATATTCCAAAAAATACATCTCCAACATTACGATTACACCGAAAAACGGCAACCCTGCTCTATCTACAACGACCATAACCAATTCAGGATTATTTCCTCTCTCACAGCAATATGAATCCGTTTACAAACCAGCTTCCAAATGGTGGTCTCCACTGTATGAAAACCAAACATCGGACGGACCGAAGAAGGTCATATCACTCGTCAGACCCATACGTGATTTCAGTTCTTTCAAGACGATAGGTACTTTGACCGTTTCGCTTGATCAGGCAGAGATTGAGCGTTATTTGACAGGTGCAGGTTGGGAAAGCAGTGGGTTTGTTCTCCTGTTAGATCAGTATGATCAGATCATTTCGGGTGGCGATCCGAGTTGGTTAGGACGAACCATCGGAGAAATTTTTCCAAAAATGGGGGGGCTAGCGGATACAAGCAGTGTGCTAAATGTGAAAAAAGGGGAACAGCCGCATACGGTTTTGTATAATCCGATTCCCCGATTAGGTTGGAAATTGGTCGGCTTCATTCCTACAGAGATCTATCAAAAGCAAAATGGTTACGTGCTCACGGTGACAGCTGTTACGATCGTAATTGCCCTGCTGCTCGCTATGGGGATGGTGCTCTACTTCTTGCAATGGGTAACGAAGCCTTTGATGAAGCTGACCAAATATCTGAAGGATCTGAATCCAGACGAGACGATTCCTACCTATGAGGTGAAAAGCGTCGATGAAGTCGGACTGCTTGTCCACAGTTATAATAAGCTGAGTGAACGGATAGGTAGACTGAAGGATCAAGTACAGCTGAACGAAGCGATGAAAAAGGAAGCGGATATTATGGCTCTGCAGGCGCAGATCAATCCGCACTTTCTGTATAATACACTCTCCTCCATCCATTGGATTGCCTTGATGAATAAAGATCGTCAAATTGCTGAAATGGTAGGTGCGCTCAGTGATTTCTTAAGATTTAGTTTGAATAAAGGCGAGGAATTTTGCGCTGTTCAACAGGAAATTTCTCATGCACAGAATTATGCCTATATACAAGCTATTCGGTTTCCAGATCAGTTTGAGATTGAATTTTTTATCGATCCCGCGATGGTGCATAATTCGATGTTGAAGCTGCTTCTACAGCCGTTGATTGAGAACAGTCTTATTCATGGTATTCAGAAGAAAAAAGCGAAGGGTCACATCTATGTGCACGGAGAACTGCGGGATCGTCAAATGAAATTCGTTGTTGAAGATACCGGAATAGGTATGGATGAAACGAAGCAACGCGCGATCCAAGAACAACTCGCTTTGGCCAATCGCCAACTGGGTATGCTAAATGAAGTCGCTAAAGAATCGAAGATAGCTGTAACCAGCTACGGTCTCATCAATGTTCACCGGAGATTATTACTGCATTATGGCGTAGAGTCTGGGCTTATTGTTGAGAGTACGCCTGGTGTTGGGACGAGCATTTCATTTTCAATTCCTCTTTGGATGGGAGATTTAGCGACATGAGAATCTTGATTGTAGACGATGAGGTTATTATACGAACAGGTCTTTGTACCGTCATTGATTGGAAAGAGCTCGGTCTAGAACTGCTTCCGGCCGCCGCTTCTGCCGAAGAGGCTTTAGAGCGCATTCCTGAAGAGAAGCCGCATATTCTACTGACCGATATTCGCATGTCAGGTATGGACGGTATCGAGCTTGCACGCGAGGTGAAAACGTTATTGCCGGACACGGAGATCGTTATTCTTACGGGTTACGATGACTTCAGTTATGCCCAGCAGGCGCTGCGCGAAGGTGTGACCGATTACTTGCTGAAGACAAGTCGTCCGGAAGAGATTATTAAAGCTGCGCTGAAAGCGAAGCAGAACATTATGGATAAATGGGAGTCGATCAAACAGGATAATCTTCAACAGGCTGCACTGCGCAATCAGTTGTTGGAACGGGTGCTCAGTCGAGGCTTGAACGATGATGGGGAGGCTCGAGAGCAGCTGCAAGTATGGTTTCGCAAGAATGGTGTAGATGTTCACCCAGAGTCGGGTGAGTCTGCTGCGATGCAAGTTCTCTTGGTCTCTGTGTCCGGATGGGGGGAGACGCCTACCATGGAGCTTCTGCAAGGAGCGGCAGAGAATATTCTCTTCGAGCTGCTCCCGTGCGTTACGCTCATGAAAAAGGAGCATTTGCTGCTTGTCGTGCGTCATGAAGTCGGGATGACCGATCAAGCTGGGCTGACAAAAGCGCTTAAGCGCGTTACCGAAACGCTCAAATGCTCGGCTTTCGCAGCGCTCGGAACCGTAACGCATGATTACGAAGGCCTTCGGGAATCGTATCGTGCGGCGAAAGAAGTGTTTGCTTACCAAGGGCTGCTCAGTGCACAAGGACTGTTTACGGTGGAAGATATCAAGGAGCGCAGCGGAGGTCGTACGGTTTGCACCGAGAAGGAGGAAGCGGAGCTTACCGCGATCTTGATGAGCGGCAATGCCACAGAGCTGAGGCACTGGGTGAACCAGAAGGTGCGGGCACTGATGGAAGATGCTGCAGCAACGCCGCTTACGGTGCAGGGCTATTTGCAGTCGATGATCATAGCGGGTCATCGATGGCTTGAACGGGCCAGTTCTTCCCAAGAGGGGACGGTTCCTCTTAGCACACTGCCTACCTATGAGGGGGAAGGGCGTCCCGAAGAAGAAGTCTTCAAGGTGCTTTCTGCTGTGATGACCCGCTTTCATCAAGGCTTGGATCAGAATCGCTATGCGTATATTCACAAGTCCATTGCCTATATCCGGGACAATCTGCATCAGCCGATTTCGCTTCAACAGGTGGCTGGATTCGTGCATGTGAATCCCAATCATTTTAGCGAGGTATTTAAGCGGGAGACAGGCTGTACGTATATCGAATTCGTCACGCAGGAACGAATGAAACGCGCCGTGGATATCCTCCAAGGCACTCAGACCAAAGTCAGCGATATTGCCAGAAGAGTGGGTTATGAAGATATCAAATACTTTACGCAGCAGTTCAAAAAGTATACGGGAAGAACGCCGTCTGAATTTCGACAAGGGAATAAAGACTGAATAATGTCCCCCTCTGCGCCGAAGTTTCTCCCGTACCGCCTCCTGAATATGTCCTCTATACTAAAGTTCATAGAGAGAGAGCTTGAGCTTATGTATCTACGAAAACTTTTAGGAGGTCCAAACAAATGAAAAAGTCATTGATCGTTACACTGGCGGCTACGTTGTCACTAGCTTTATTAGCCGGTTGTGGTTCAAGTGGAACAACAGAGGGTGCCGCAGGTACCACGTCTCCCAAATCGACGGATGCAGGCAAACCGGCTGAAAAAGTAAAATTATCGATTTGGCACAACTATACAGGTGAAGATCTCCGCGCCAAAACGATGCGTGAATATATGGAGAAGTTCAAGAAAGATCACCCGAATGTCGAACTAGATATACAGGGAATTCCGCCCGATGGTTACCGTCCTCGGCTAAAAACAGTAGCTGCTGCTAATGAGATGCCAGATCTATTCGTGATGTGGCCAGGTGTCATGACGAAGGAATTTGTCGGTGGTGACTTGATTCAGCCGATTAATGAGCTGCTGGATAGCAAAACGGAATGGAAGAATGGTTTTATGCCAGGGTCATTTGATGATTTCACCATCTCAGGCAAAACCTACAGCGCACCGATGGCGCTATCACCGACTTCGATTCTTTACTACAACAAAGAAATCTTCAACAAATATAATGTACAGCCGCCTAAGACATGGGACGATCTCATGAAGCTGGTGGATACGTTCAAAAAGAATAATGTTACGCCAATCGCACTTGGCAACAAAGCGGCATGGGTTGCACAGTCCAGCATTCTCAGTTCACTTGCAGACCGTGTAACAGGTACGGAATGGTTCCTGAAAGCAGTGGATCAAAATGGTGCCAAATTTACGGATCCAGAATTCGTACAAGCTTTGACGTATCTTGGGCAGCTTGGTAAAGCCGGCGCGTTCCAAGAAGGCTTCAACAGCATTGATAATACACAAATGGAACAAATGTTCGCTCAAGGTAAAGCGGCCATGATGATCGATGGTGGTTGGGCATTACCGAACTTAGCGTCGAATACGTCCAAAGAAGCATTAGCTAACATGGCTGTGACTGTACTGCCTACCGTGCCTAACGGCAAAGGTGATCCGAACTCCCTTTCAGGCGTAGTGGGAACAGGTCTAGGGATGAGCAAGAAAGTGACAGGCGCTCAGAAAGCCGCAGCCTATGAACTAATCTATACCTTGTCTGGCCCAGAAGCACAGAAAGCTATCTTGGAAAGCAATCAGCTCGTAAGCTACAAAGTAGACTTGGATACGACCAAAGTATCTTCCTTGTTTGCAGAAGTGTACAAAATGATGAACACGGTTAAGAAAACGCCTGTTTACGATGGCAAGCTTAGCTCCGCAAGTGCTGATGTCGTGAACAATGGTCTTCAAGAGCTCCTTATGGGCGGCAAGCCTGAGGACATTGCCAAAAAAATTCAAGACGCGCAAGCTAAAGCCGTCGGCAAATAAAGCACGGCCACAGGACTCCAGCCAAAGCCCGGCTGGAGCCTTTTTTCAAAAAAGATAGCAAGGAGGGAAGTTATGACCGTATCCGCTAGAATCAGAGGATTCATTACCATAGGGCTGCTTCCGGCCTTAGTACTCTATCTGTTTTTTGTCATTGTTCCGATTTTCTGGTCGGCCTACTACGGCTTTTTCGACTGGAAAGGAATCGGGGCAGCCAAGTTTATCGGATTTGACAACTACGTAGAAGTATTCAAAGATCCAATCTTCTGGAAAGCTTTTAAGAATAACATGCTTATCGTTGCAGCTTCCGTTTTCGGTCAGGTACCGATCGCTATGGTATTAGCGCTTCTCCTTATGAGCAGTACGCTATTTCAGCGTGTTATTCGAGCCTCTGTCTTCATGCCCATGGTGTTGTCCTCGGTTGTTGTGGGGATCATCTGGGGATACATTTACCACCCGCAAATCGGTATTCTCAACTTCTTGCTAGAGGGCATCGGGCTTGATAGCTGGAAGAAATCTTGGCTCTCCGATCCGAAAGTATCGATGTTCGCGCTTATGGTGCCGATCATCTGGAATTATATTGGTCCCTACATGATTATGTTCATTGCTGCTCTGCAAAATATTTCACCGGAGATTGATGATGCTGCTCAGCTTGATGGCGTGGGTCCGGTGCGCAAATTGTTTGCAGTGACACTGCCTATGATTTGGGATACCGTGAAGGTGGCCGTCGTACTTTGCATATCCGGAAGCTTGAAGGCGTTCGATCTTATCTATGTCATGACAGGCGGTGGACCGGCGCACTCCACGGAACTGCTTGCTTCATATATGTACAACAGCACATTTAATGTATATCGTTTCGGTTTTGGCAGTGCCATTTCCACGGCCATTATTATTCTTAGCTTGATCTTAATTGTTGGCAGCCAATATCTCATGAAACGAGACTATCGTTAGGAAATAAATTCTCTCGGGAGGGACATCTATGGAGCAGGTTGTATCGATGCAGACGGGTTTTCCCGCTGGAGGTAAGAGGCGAAGAGGGTGGGGGCGCGGTGTCATCAACGTTTGTTTGACCCTGTATGCACTTGTCACGCTTTACCCGCTGATTTGGTTATTTATGAGTGCTTTAAAGTCCAATGAGGAATTTCATTCGCGGCCTTTTTTACTGCCGACGGTTTGGAAATGGGACAATATCGTTCGAGCATGGAAAGTATCCGGTATGGGTCTCTCGCTCTGGAACTCTACCGTAGTGACGGTGGCCTCCCTCGTGCTGACCCTAGTCATTGGAGCACTGGCAGCCTTTGTTTTATCGCGTTTCGAATTTAAATGGAAGCCATTTTTTATGGGGCTATTTCTACTCGGAATGCTCATTCCGATCCATAGCACACTCGTACCTCTTTTTATTATTATGAAAAAAATTAACCTTCTGAATACGTACGGTGCACTCATTTTGCCTTATGCGGCCTTTGAACTGCCACTAGCCATCTTCGTCATCGCGGCTTATTTAATCACGATTCCGAAGGAAATTGAAGAAGCGGCGTTAATCGACGGCACGGGCTATTGGGGCATTTTCTTTCGGATGATGCTTCCGCTTAGCATGCCAGCGCTCTCTACAGTTGCGATTTTAGGATTTTTACGCTTTTGGAATGATTTTGCGTTCGCGCTAGTCTTTATCAGCAAGCCTGCGCTTAAGACAGTTCCGCTGAGTTTATCCGCTTTTGCTACGGGGTATATGACCGATTACGAATTGACGATGGCTGCACTTGCCATTGCCGTACTGCCAACCATCATCGTGTTCTTGCTGTTCCAGGAGCAGATTATGAAGGGAATGACGGCTGGAGCGGTCAAAGGATAACGTTCACCTATTCACATCCGAAATGAATAAAATCGCCATTCTTGGATTCCGAAAAAGAGTCCTAAGGATGGCGGTTTTTCTTTGTATTTATGACCATCCCACACCTGCGGTAGGAATTTGGTTTGTTCGAGTCAGTTTATTTGAACGAAGCATAAAAGATCCCAACGCAAGCTCATGCGATCTAGCAACCTTCGTCAATTCCGATACCCGATAAAGAGCATCTTGAAGGGCATCTTCGGGTCCGCAGAGGGACGGCAATATGATAAAAAACAAAACACCGGACCACGAGGTGTTTTGTTTTAATGATCACATTAATTTCATGTTTTTTACAAATTCCACAAATGCCTTAATAAGTGAAATTTCTAAGGATGCTTTGCGATAAATCATCCAGGATTCACGCAGAATAGGTTCGCCGTGTTTTGTTCTTAACTGGATCCGGTTTATAGTTTCATTATCTTTAAGTACGATTGCGGGTATGATTGCATATCCGAAACCGCTTAATACCATCTCTTTGCAAGTTTCCATATTATCAACTTCCATCGTGATTGTCGATGGTTTTGAAAAAGTTTCCTTCCACCAATTATCAATTAAATTCTCTAAGGACCAGTCAGTTTTATAAATGATTCTTGGCAGATCAGGGAGTTCACTTAATGAAATTTCTCTCTTCGAAACAATCCAAATATTTTCAGTCATGATCAAATGTTTTTCTTCCGCCCAGTGGTAATCTCCCCGGATAAAGCCTATATGAACATCTTGCTTATAGACCGAATTTGTTAGTTCTGAGCTTTGGTTAGACGTAACTTTAAACTCGACATCCGGATATTCCGAATGAAATTTATTTAAAATAAAAGGAAGCCGGTACCGCGCTAGGCTGCTGGCGGTTCCAATTTTTAACGTACCCGATATCTTATTATCCATACTTTGGACAAATTCTTTTACTTGTTGTAATTGCAGCAGCATGCTTTCTGCATATTTGGCCAAGTACTCACCTTCAGGTGTGAATTCAATGCCGCGTCGTCCTCTGTGCATAATTTTCACACCAAACTCTTTTTCTAATTGCTGAATACGGTAACTTAATGACGGCTGAGAAACATATAAAATTTCGGCTGTCTTTGTAATATTTTGCTGTTCATATAACGTTAGCAACATGGTCCAATCTTTATCTTCCATTGAATGCCGTACCTCTTTCGTTTTCACTGAATTATTTATTTATAATATAAAATTATTTTATTAAAAACAATAAATAATTAATATTATGTTCTATTATTTAGATTCTGTAAATCAGTTATAATTTGTTGATTTTATAATAATTGAATAGGTTGTTGATTGGAGGATGGATATATTATGAAGTTGTTTGAGATAAAAATAAATTATTATTTTTAATAAAATATAAGTATTTAATTTTATACATTTATGTATGGTACCTTAAAGGTAAGGAGGAGCGCAATGAATAATTTTAGGTCAATCGGATTGCATAGTATTCATTTGTTTGTAAGGGTGAGCTAGCTGCAAATACTAATTTTAATTATTTTGAAAGCGATTACAAAATGGCGGCGAAAAAGAGGGATGGAAACAGAAGCTGAAAGCTGATGGAGTCGAAAACGATTATTAGAGCTCCAAAGGCTTTAAGCAATTTCTTGATGAACAGGATAAACAAATTAAAGAGCTAATCGAGAAGATAGGAATCGCCAAGTAAGCCACAGTAACCGAGTAAGTGGGGAGGAGAAACATGAACAAAACGTTTGATCGCTATGCCGGCTTGGCTTTTAATCCTATGACCAAACGGGTTGCTGCTTGCCGCAATCGGCATGGATTCAATTTCAGGTGTGGCCAACTTTACATTCGATGAAATGGAAAGGAAAGAGGGTTATCGTGAATGAAGAAGGTTAAAATGTTTTAGCAATCTAAAATTTTTATTATAATCAATAAAAAAAATATATTTTTTTTATGTCAACACAGATGTTAAAGTTAAGTTGTACACCCGGGGTGAATACTGAATGCTTATTAAGCAAATGATATGATTGCAATTGGAGGAATCAAATTGAATATCACACGAAATGAAAGCGGAAACAATATTTCAAGCCGATTAGATCGTCTCCCGATAACGAGTATTCATAGAAAAGTTATTGCAGCGCTAGCTATTGTTTATTTCTTTGAGTTTGCCGACTTGAATACGTTTTCGTATGTTGCACCTGCATTAAAAAAACATTGGGGAATGTCCGTTAGCACGATTGGTCTTGTTACATCTTGTTCTTTTTTGGGAATGTTTCTCGGTTCTGCATTCGGCGGATGGGTAGCCGATAGATTTGGGAGAAGAAATGCCATTATTGCAAACACTGTCTTTTTCTCAATTCTTTCTTTACTAACAGCTTTTGCTTGGGATCCGGTTTCACTAGGCGTTTTAAGGTTTTTAACAGGTATGGGGGCATCGGCTGCGCTAATAAACGCGAATACTTACGTCAGCGAATTCTTCCCTTCTGCTTCCCGCGGCAAATATCAAGGTATGACCATTGCGGTGGGATTGCTCGGAATTCCTTTGACCGCTTGGGTTTCAAGTTATTTGGTTACTCTAGGCCCGGATGGATGGCGTTACGTTTTCGCGTGGGGGGCGTTAGGACTTTTCTCGATATACTTTCTTCGTAAATTAGTGGAAATACCCAGATGGCACTTTGCGCGCGGTGATTTTAAAAAAGCAGAAGCCATCATGCAAAAAATTGAGGAAACTGTTCTCCTGGAAAAAGGCGAACTGCCTCCTATAACTGATGTTCTCCTTAGACCGAGGACACAATTAAAAGCAGGATCTCTTATCGAGATATTTAAAGGGAAATACCTGGGTAGAACGTCGATTCTGACGCTAACTTGGGTTTTCCAAACCATCGGCTTCTACGGATTTTCCTCTTGGGTCCCAACATTATTAGTACAGCACGGCATCGAATTAAATAAATCATTAATTTACAGTTCATTAATCACGGTTGGTGCGCCGTTAGGAGCATTAGTAGGCGCTTTTATTTCGGATCGTTTCGAACGGAAATGGAATTTGGCTGTATCATCTATAATTATCGCAATTTGCGTCCTTTTATACGGAATGACTTTTAACCCTCTATTTTTAATATCCTTTGGATTTTTGGTGAATTTGATGGAAAGAGTTTACTCTTCGAATCTATATGCTTATACCTCAGAATTGTATCCTACTGAGATAAGAGCAACAGGCTATGGTTTTACTTATGGTATCGGTCGAGTTTCAAATGTATTGGGGCCAATCATAATCAGCTATTTTATTATTAACTTTGGAAATATGAGTGTCTTTTCTCTAATTGCCGCAACTTGGATCGGATCCGCCATAGCCCTTAGTTTTGGTCCAAAGACGAATAAGCGCAATCTGGATGAGATCAACAGTGAAGAGCCGAAAATAGTTGGGCGAGAGTCAATACCTATGAAATAATGAGAAGACGATATAAGGCGCTGATGTACGGCAGTGTTTTATATCGTCTTTTTTTGTTGATGAAATAGAAATAAATATTTTTTATTGAAATATATAAAAAATAAATATTTTATTTATTCCTGTTACTCTAATACATTTATTATATGAGTCATCTGGACTTCAGTGAGAGAACGATTAGAGGAGTGGTATGGGATGTACGATTTCGGGCAAATGATAAAAATTCCGACAACCATTATGAGGGGAGGCACTAGCAAAGGTCTGATCTTACGAAAATACGATCTACCTTCCAATCCGGAAACTAGGGATAAATTGATTTTGAGAATGTTCGGTAGTCCGGATAGCAGCCAAATCGACGGTTTAGGAGGAGGAACAAGTTTGACGAGCAAGCTGGCAATCGTAGGTCCTCCTTCACGACCCGGTGCACATATCGATTATACCTTCGGTCAAGTGAGTGTCGAAAATCATGTCATTGATTATAAGGTGACCTGTGGAAATTTAATAACTGCAGTAGGTCTCTACGCCGCTGAAGAAGGGTATGTCCCCTTAACGGAACCCGTTACAGCCGTTCATATCTATAATACCAATATAGACAAAATCATTGTTGCCGAAATACCGGTAGCTAATGGACAAATCAAATATGAAGGAGATTTCTCCATTGACGGCGTTCCTGGCGTGTCCTCGAAGATCATGTTGAATTTTTTGAATTCGGGCGGGACCTTTACAGGAAAAACCTTACCTACAGGAAATGCTAAGGATACAGTTCAAATCGAAGATGGCAGGAGCTTTGAGGTAAGTATCGTGGATTGCGCCAATACCATTGTAATTGTAAGAGCTGAGGATGTAGGAGCCAAGGGGACGGAACTACAGCAGGAGGTCAATCAAAACAAGACTCTGATGGATACGTTAGAGCAAATAAGAGTGCAGGGCGGCATCCTCGCCGGTCTCATTAAGCCAGGAGAGGATGTTAAACCTACTACACATGCCTTGCCGAAGATCGTCATGGTGACATCTCCAACAGATTATGTAACCCTGACAAATAGACGAATTGAGCAAGGGGAAGTCGATCTTATTTCTCGCTATATCACAATGGGATCCTTGCATAAAGCATTTGCGGTGAGCGGAGCTATGGCTTTAGCTACAGCGTGTAAAATTCCGGGAACTCTTGCTTACGAGAAAGTGTCCCAGACAATCTCTGGTTTACGTATAGGACATCCGTCAGGTTCCATGTACGTCGAGACCGTCGTAGAGAACAAGGGTCTAGATTGGAATATTGATCGTGCGGCTTGCGGTAGGACCGCAAGAAGACTAATGGACGGATACTCATACGTACCGGCTTCTGTACTGGGGGCTTAGAAACAAAGATGGATCTGGCCAACCTCAAAGTGTTCGGTTTTTTCTCATAGATTGAAGGTGGGGGATTATGGTATTAAGGATTGTCATCATGATCACAATCGGATTTCAAGTCATGCTGAATATCACCAGACCTGTCGTCACATTATTTGCTTCCCAACTCGGTGCAAATACATTTGAAATAGGAATGGTCACTGCTTTCTACGCTTTCTTTCCATTGTTTTTCGCTATTTACGCAGGTAGAATCGCGGATTATGTGGGCGATAGGCTTCCCATTTTTTTTGGAGCAGCAGGAATGACAGTAGGGATGGCCTTCCCCTATTGTTTTCCGTCCATGTGGTCCCTTTACGTATCTCAAGCTATCGTAGGTGTTTCACAGCTTTTTATCAATATATCACTTCAGAATGTCCTAGGGAATTCTGCAAATTCTATGAACCGGGATCAATATTTCAGTATGTTTAGTATGGCGATGTCATTGGGTGGCGTAATAGGGCCGATCGCTGGAGGATATCTGGTTGAACATTTTTCTTATAGGTTTGCTTTTCTCGTTTCAACTTTCATCGGTGTGATACCGATTGCTCTGTCTTATTTTTTGCCTGTCATTCTTAGAAAGAACGAGCCGGTGGGTCTATCCTTAGCAGGTTCCCTGAGTCTATTGAAAATGCCAATTTTAAGGAAAGCGTTGGTTTCTAGTGCGCTTGTTCTGTATTCACGAGATATATTTGTGGCATATTTCCCTCTATTTTCCAAACAACTGAATATTTTACCGAGTGTCATTGGATGGATAATTGCCGTTCAGGGAATAAGTATGGTCGCTATCCGATTTTTCTTGCCTAAACTCATTATCCGCTTTGGTCGGAACCAAATCCTAATAGCTTCCATCCTTACAGCAGGGATCTCGTTTTTCCTAGTCCCATTTACAAATCAGTTGTTTATTTTCTTTATGTTAAGCGCATTAATGGGAGCAGGTTTGGGTTGTGGGCAACCCTTGTCGATGACCACGACTTACAATGCTTCCCCCAAAATGAGAACAGGTGAAGTCCTTGGACTTAGGTTGGCGTCCAACAGGCTATCTCAATTAATCGCACCGCTCTTTTTTGGTTTGGTAGGTTCAACTGTTGGACTTGTCTCCGTGTTTTATGTCAGCAGTATATTGTTGATCGGAGGAGCGTATCTGACCAGATCCAGCGCTGATGAAACGTGAGAGATTAATAAAGGATGTGAATGCATATGAATACAAAAGTACTTTGTCCGCTATGTAATATTGAAGAAAAGCAAGTCACAGAAAAAGTTTGTGATCGATGTGCGGATTTATTGGAATTTGGATATCCTTCATTTCCAGCTTATACACTACAGGAGACCGGTAAATCGCATGTTGCTAAAAGAAAAAGAGTACTTATACTAAATAATAATTAGTAACTAGCCCCACGGCTTAGTTACTTTTTGTTATAGTAAACAATTGCAAATTCTCATGAAAGAACTTTATTTTCCCTCGTCATTGTCGGCTTGAATGAAGTATAAACGACCCCAACGCAAATCATCTTGCGGACCGGGATCTTTTTTTAACTTTAATATTTGCTTCCCTGCTGTAATTGCGTAATGTTGTACGAAACGAAATACAACATTACGCAAATGAGAAATGATCATACCTACGCTCAGGACTTGCCCTTGCGCGTCATCTCCGCAAGCCCAACCCACTGCTCCTCGGTCACCTCGAGCAGATCGTTGAACTGCCCGGCGCCCTGCAGCCATTCGCCGCCGTCGATCGTGACCACTTCGCCGTTAATGTAGGCGGCGTAGTCCGAAATCAGATAAGCCGCGAGGTTCGCGAGCTCATCCTTCTCACCGACTCGCCGCAGCGGCACGCGGTTCAAGAGCTTCTCCGACAGCTCGGGCGTCGGAGCCAGTCGGCTCCACGCGCCGTCGGTAGGGAAGAGCCCCGGCGCGATGGCGACTTGCCGGATGCCGTGCCGCGCCCACTCAACGGCAAGTGAGCGCGTCAGCGCAAGCACGCCGGCTTTGGCAGCAGCCGACGGTACAACGAAGGCCGAGCCGGTGGAGGCATAGGAGGTGACGATGTTCAGCATCGTACCGCCGACGCCTTGCTCGATCCATCTTTTGCCCACTTCTAACGTGGTGTAGAACGTTCCGTGAAGGACGATATCCAGCACCGCATCTACGGCGCGCGGAGATAATTTTTCTGTCGGACTTGCGAAGTTGCCGGCAGCATTATTAATCAGTACATCAATACGGCCATAATGCTGTTCCACAGCGGCCACCATCTCGGCAATTTGAAGCGGGTCACGTACGTCACAGCTCTTATAGAAGACTTCCTTGCCAACACTACCCATTTCGGCAGCCGCTTTAGCAAGTACCTCCTCGCGTCGGCTGGTAATCGCGAGTTTAGCGCCTAAAGCCAGAAATTTCTCGCCCATAGCCCGGCCAAGACCGGTACCGCCACCTGTAATAAGAATGACTTTATCCTTCAGCAAGGTTGCTTCGAACATATCCATCGCGCCCTTCATCGTCAATTTACGCTGCTAATGATTAATGCTGTGAATGTGCTGCCATTGCTATTGGTACTGCAATTGTTACTGGATGAACGCAGCCTCGAATTGCTCGATACGACTTGCTAAATCTTCTGGAAGCGGGGTGCCTTTTTGTGTATGAACATCGACATAGACACCGGTGCTGGTAGCGAAGCTCACAAGCTGCTTATTCGCTCGCTTAACAATGGCATACTGCGTTTCAATCGATGAGGTGCCGATCCGGCTCACTTTCATATAAATATCGAGCTCATCGTTAAAATGCGCTTGCGACTTATATTCGACGCTTTGGCTGACGAGAAAAAAGGTTTTATCAGCCAGCTGACCATCCGAATTTGCAAAAAATAACCCCAATCCGTTCATATACTCACAGCGGGCTTGCTCCATGTAAATGACGGAAGAGAGGTGACTCAGGTGCCCATTCGCATCGGTTTCACAGAAACGAACTTTCGTTGGTGTATAAAAGCGGAAGCCCTCTAATTCGAAGTTGTTCATTGTCATTTAGTCTCCTGTAAAATAGGTTTGATACTGCTCGCGAAGCTCGCGTTTCATAAATTTACCGACCGACGATTTAGGTATTTCGTGGAGAAATACAACATCGTCTGGAATCCACCATTTGGCAAACTTATTTTTCAGAAAATTGAGTAAATTCTCTTTGTCGTCATCCGTTTGTACCGCTGCGTCTTTCAGGACGACGAAGGCGAGAGGGCGTTCATCCCATTTGGAATGCGGCACGCCGATGACACAAGCCTCGAACACATTCGGATGCGCCATTAATGCGTTTTCTAAATCGAGAGACGAAATCCATTCCCCACCGCTTTTGACCAGATCCTTGGCTCTATCCACCAGCTTCACAAATCCCTCAGCATCAATAACCGCGATATCTCCGCTGTAAAACCAACCGTCCTGGAACGATTCCTGCGTTCGGGCATCCTTGTAGTATTCCGCAGCTACCCATGGCCCGCGCAGTAGGATTTCGCCCATTTCCTTCCCATCCCAAGCTACCTCACCCCGAGGTC
Source organism: Paenibacillus andongensis (assembly GCF_025369935.1). Taxonomy (NCBI): domain Bacteria; kingdom Bacillati; phylum Bacillota; class Bacilli; order Caryophanales; family Paenibacillaceae; genus Paenibacillus; species Paenibacillus andongensis. The sequence goes on from NZ_CP104467.1 coordinate 994,631, forward strand.
CAACGATTTTCATATCAAGTCCAGGCACAAGCAAGCCCTGAGTAGCTCTCGCATCGTACTGTTCATCGTATGAGGCATCTTCCTGATAGCTTTTGAGTCGGGCAACGGTAACGAGAGGACACGTCTCTGTCATCCCGTACGCATGATAGAATGGCACCTTGAGCCGCTGTTCGTAGCTTTCGATCAGACTGCGCGGGGCAGCAGATCCGCCACAGACGACTGCACGAAGGGATGATAAATCCACTTGCAGTAATTCCTGCACCTTAAGTGCGGCCGTCCATACCGTAGGAACACCAGCAGCAATCGTCACTTTCTCGTCTGCGATCAAACGAAGGAGGATGTCCGGTGTCGGGGAAGGTCCCGGAAGCACTTGCTTGCTGCCGAACCAGACAGACGCGAATGGAAGTCCCCAAGCATTGACGTGAAACATCGGCACAATAGGAAGAACCGAGTCTCGTTCAGAAAGGCCCAGTGTATCCGCCAATCCGATGGAGAGGGAATGCAGATAGATCCCGCGATGGGAATACACCACACCTTTGGGATTGCCGGTTGTCGCAGAGGTATAACAGATGCCTGCGGGAGCGCTTTCATTTATGTCGGAATCGTATGTATAGTGCGGGTCTCCGCCCTCTATCATGTTCTCATATAAATAGACGGGATGTAAAGAAGTAGGCGGCAATTCCTTTTTATCCGTCATCAAAATATAGCCTTCTATTGTCGTAAGTTGATGCTGAATTTTCTCGATGATAGGGAGTAAGGTCTCATCAACGAAGAGAAAACGATCTTCCGCATGATTAAGAATATACGCAATATGCTCAGCGGGGAGGCGGATGTTGACCGTGTGCAGCACAGCCTCCATGCAGGGGATGGCGAAATAAGCCTCTAGATGCCAGTGGTGATTCCAGGCAAAAGTAGCAACCCGATCTCCGGGTTTCACACCAAGTGCTTGCAAGGAGCTGGACAATTGCTTAGCTCGTCTCCCAAAATCGGCGTAAGTATACCGAAGGGTGCCGGTGCTTGTACGTGAAACAACCTCTTTTTTGGGGAACAAGGTTTGTGAACGTTCGAAGAGAGAGCGCAGCGTTAATGGGAAATTTTCCATGTGGAGCACCTCCGGAGATTGTCTGATTCTATTGTAATATATAAGCCGGGGGGACAGGATATGTCCAAAAACAAGCGTTTTGTAAATAAAAAACCGACTCCAGCGCATGTGGACCATGCAGATGAAATCGGTTTAACGCTATCAACTCTTACGCATTCAAAATAAACTTTTCAATAACATGTCTGACGCCATCGTCGTTATTGCTCTTCGTCACATAGTTCGCCAGCTCCTTGAGCTGCGGCAGTGCGTTGTCCATGGCGACGCCAAGTCCAGCGACTTCCAACATTTCACGGTCATTCCAAGCATCGCCCAGGGCAATAACGTCATCTAAAGAGCAGCCGATATGCTCGGCGAGGAAAGTGATCGCATGTCCTTTGGTACCTTCCTTGTGCATGAATTCCAAGTAGTGCGGTTTGGACTTCGTAATGTGCAGCTTGTCACCTAACAGAGGCAGCAGCTCTTCGCGCAGCTGGTCGCATACTTCCGGTGTATCCACGATAAGCATCTTAGGCTGCGGGATATCAATCCATTGGCGCAGATCACCAATGATATAAGGCGTTTTGGAGAGACGCACGTAGGCTTTAATCTTATCGTTATCTTCACCTGCATAAAGCTGATCCCCATGGTAAAGCTGAAGATGAAGATTGCGTTTTTCACAGAAATCGAGCAGAAGGCGCGCGCTTTCCACTGGAACTGTACGCTCGTAGAGGACTTCCTCATCAAGTAGATTTTTGATCAAGGCTCCCTGATAAGTGATAATCGGAACATTGAGCCCGATCTGATTGGCAATCTTGGCGGCGGATGGGAAGCTTCTTCCCGTTGCAATCGTTACGGTTACGCCTTTGGCAACGGCCTTGTGCATAGCCTCAATAGTTTCTTGTGAGATGGTTAGATCATCACGCAGCAGCGTATCATCTAAGTCAGCGGCAACTAGTTTGTAAGTCATGTAGTTCTCTCCGATCCGATAAGTAGTCTATATGAAAAATTCTGCTATAAGCATACCCGAATTACTTTGGAATTGCTACAATAAAGCATACCGTTGATTGGTTAAAAAGGAGGCACGTAACCGATGGCATCCCCTTATACGGACAAGCTGGAGATTTGGTTAAGAGCTCACCGCAACACGGCAAATGCGCCAAGTATGGAAGCCTACATGAAAAACCATTTCCCATTTCTCGGGATCCGAAATCCAGAACGAACAGCATTGACCAAGCAATTCACGAAGGAACATGGCTTCCCCAAGGGTGAGGAGGGGGTCAGAGTTGCCAAAGAGCTCTGGGAGTTGCCTGAGCGCGAGTTTGCTTATACGGCATTATTGGTCCTTACTGGGCTGCGAAAAACCGCTGAACGGGAGCATATCGATGTCTTGGAGCATTTCATCGTGACCAAATCGTGGTGGGACACCGTGGATATGATTGCTGATCACTTAATCGGCTTTCACTTGCAGCGGTTTCCTGAGTTGATTCCATCCTATGTGGATAAGTGGCTAGCTTCAGATCATATGTGGCTGCAGAGAACGGCGGTATTGTTCCAACTAAAATATAAACAACGGACGGATGTACCGCTTCTGTTTAGTTGTATCAGACGAATGGCCGATTCGAAGGAATTCTTCATCCGCAAAGCGATTGGCTGGGCGCTTCGCGAGTATTCAAAGACAGACCCCGCGGCGGTGCAGTCTTTCGTTGCAAGTACGGAGCTTTCACCGCTAAGTGTGCGGGAAGCTTTGAAAGTGATTCATCGTAAGGAGAAATGAAATAGGAGATCCACAGAGGATGAAAGGTCCTTGTGTGGATCTTTTTTTATTTCCAGAAATTCATGCAATGTCATCTTAACTGACGCATACAATGATTAAATCAAATTTTTGTCAAGTATATTGACATAGTGATGACATTCGAGTAAAGTAATTAAAATTCTTTAAAAGCGCGTTACGAGATTGAAAGAAGAAGGAGAGATGGAAGATGAATAACATGCGGGCTAACGATCTATTAGCGAGATTACCCAAGGTTGATCTTCACTTGCACTTGGATGGCAGTGTGAAGCCAGAGACGATTCTGGATCTCGCTCGTAGGCAAGGCATTGAACTTCCTGTTTATGATAAAGACGGACTCATTCCACATATGCGAGTAGGCGAGGAGTGCGGAAGTCTCATTGAATATCTAAGTAAATTTGATTTTACTACCCGGTTTTTGCAATCTGCTGAAGCCTTGGAACGGGTTGCCTACGAGGTCGTCGAACAGTCTGCTGAACATAATTGCAGATATGTGGAAGTTCGTTTCGCACCGCAGCTGCATAGGAACAACGGTTTGACGGTTGAGGAAACGATTCATCATGTGGTAGAGGGCATGAAGCGGGGGCAGCGGGATTTCGGTGTAAGAGTCGGCGTCATCGCGATCTGCATGAGAAATCATTCGTGTGAAAGCAACCTAGAAGTGATCGAAGCGGCGGCTAAATATGTGGGGAAAGGCTTAGTTGCTGTCGACTTAGCTGGAGATGAGGCGTCTTATCCGCCGGAATGTTTCCGGGAGGTTTTTGCGGAGTCAGGAAGACTAGGTATTCCTGTCACCATCCATGCCGGAGAAGCGGCGGGAGCGAAGAACGTGTTTGAAGCCGTAACGAACCTCGGCGCTGCTCGCATTGGGCACGGTGTTCGATTGAAGGAGAACAGAGCCATATTGGAAATGGTCAAGGATCGCCGTATCCCACTCGAGATGTGCCCGATCAGCAACATCCAAACGAAGGCCGTCTCCGGATGGGAAACGTATCCGATTCGTGAATATTTGGATCAAGGGCTGGTCGTAACGATTAATACGGATAACCCCAGCGTATCAGGAACCAATATTACAAATGAATACCGAGTGCTCAAAGACCGCTTTGGCTTCACGACACCAGAGCTGGTTAAGTTGATCATGAATGGCGTAGATGCCGCATTTATGGAGGAGCATGATAAGCTGTCATTAAGACGTGAGATGGAAGATGAAATGAGTAGTTTAGGCGTGCTCAACTAGCAGTCTCATGCGAGAAGAATAAAGTATAAGTAATCCAATCTGCATCTCATAGTAGTATCTCCATCCCTTAGAATACAAGTGCAATAACCTACAACCAGTGTATAAGCTGTAAAGATATTTTTCATCGTTACAGATGCGAGGGGATGTGGAATCGTGTCAGTAACGATGTTTTTCATTCTTACAGACGAGAAAAAAGCAGTTTCATGCGCTGAGCGAGGCTGTAAAGATATTTTTCATCGTTACAGATGCGAGGGGATGTGGGATCGTTTCTGTAACGATGTTTTTCATCTTTACAGACGAGAAAAAAGCAGTTTTATGCGCTGAGCGAGGCTGTAAAGATATTTTTCATCGTTACAGATGCGAGGGGATGTGGGATCGTTTCTGTAACGATGTTTTTCATCTTTACAGATGAGAAGATAACGGATTGGTATCTAACGAGCGAGTGATAGCAAAGAGAAGTCGTTCCCCATGCTCAAACGTCAAGACATCATTCCCGAAGAGTGGTATCTTTAAAGTATAGGGCGAATTTCAACGGGATGGTTAATTGATAGTACGTCCGTTTGTCGTAAGGGGGCTGTAAATGGAAACGTATATTATTACAGGTGGTTCAAAAGGACTCGGCGCTGCGATCATCCAGCAGCTTCTGCAGCAGGGAGCTGCGATTCACTGCATTTCCCGCAGCGACAGTGAAGCTTTGCGCCAAGAGGCGCTGCGCGCGGAAGGTACGCTTACCTTCCACGCTTACGACTTGGCGGACACGCAAGGGCTGGATTCGCTCGTGGAGCGAATCCTCAGCACGGTGGATGAAGCGGATTCCATCACGCTCATCAATAATGCTGGCCTGCTCGAGCCGATGACGTCGATCGGCCGAGCAGACCCTGTTGACCTGCAGCGCAGCCTGCAGGTCAATCTCATCGCGCCCGCGTTGCTGACGAACAGCTTCATTCGGCTCACGCAGACTTGGCCGATTGTGAAGCGGGTCGTGGGCATCTCCTCGGGCGCGGGGAGAAAGCCCTACCCCGGCTGGGGTGCCTACTGCACCGCCAAAGCCGGGCTTGACATGCTGACGCGCTGCGTGGGCGTGGAGCAGATGAATGAGCCGCACCCGGTGGAGATTTACTCCGTCGCTCCGGGTGTGGTTGACACGGATATGCAGCGGGAGATCCGCGCTGCTGCGGAAGTGGACTTCCCGCAGGTGAACCGTTTCATCCAGCTCAAAGAGCAGGGCGAGCTGCAATCGCCTGAAGCGACTGCCAGGCAATTGCTCAACCTGCTCCAAACAAATGCTTTCGCGCAAGGCGAGATTGCCGATCTGCGCACAAAAAAGCCCGAATCGTCAGCATGATTCGGGCTTTTACTATACTATTGAATACTCCCAGACACAGAAGGACCTGATGACAGCTCTGAAGTACAGAACTTACAACGTGTAGCTTGTACGGGAATTTCGGACAAGCAGTGCGGACAAGATTTGGATGTTACCACTTTTTCTTTCGGTTCTTCCTTTTTACGGAACTTGCTAAGCTGTTTGACCACTATAAAAATAACAAGTGCAACAATTAAGAAATCTAAAAAAGTAGAAATGAATTGTCCATATTTAAGAACAGGGGCGCCCTTGTCTGCAGCAGCTTCTGCAATGGTATTATAGTGTTTACCATTTAATGAAATAAACAACTCATTGAAGTTAACTCTGCCCAGCAATAGCCCAATTGGTGGCATGATAACGTCATTCACGATCGACGTAATGACCTTCCCGAAGGCCCCCCCGATAATAACCCCTACAGCTAGATCTACCATATTCCCTTTGAAAGCAAAATCTTTAAATTCCTTCAGCATCGCTTCGCTTACCCCCATGAGAAAATAATTGTTAGTATTGTAGCATATTTGATTGCACGCAAACAATTGGGGGTAGATTTCGGCTTATCCGTTCAAGGCATTTTTGAGCTGTGGCGATCAAATCAGGTTTGCTTAATGAATATTTCGCTAAGCGCCTCGATTAATATTATATGATCCTCAGACGTCCCGACTGAAATCCGCACATGATTAGGAAGGTTCCAAGCTCCGCCATAACGAATAATAATTCCTTTATTCATCAGCTTTTCATAGATGTTTTTAGCGTCCGGGCCAAGCTCAACCAAGAGGAAGTTACTCATACTGCGTGTGAAATTTAAACCCAATCCCTGCAAGCTATCATATAATTGCTCTCTCCCGCGAGCGTTCATTTCACGTGTCGCCTCAAGATGCTGATCATCCCTAATTGCCGCAGTAGCGCCAACCTGGGCTAATGCATTCACATTGAAGGGTTCTTTGACCTGACGAATACTATGCAAAATGCTTGCGGCCGCGATGCCATACCCAACACGTATGCCAGCCAATCCGTATATTTTGGAAAAGGTTTGTGTGACGACAATGGGGTAGCCCAAACGTACAAGCTCCAACCCATCACAATAATCATCTGCAGTTACAAAGTGACTATAAGCCCCATCGAAAATAACAAGCACATGGGAAGGGAGCTCATCCATAAGCCGATGTAAATCCTGTTTCTTCATATATGTGCCTGTTGGATTGTTAGGTGAGCAAATATAAAGTAGCTTGGTTTGTTCCGTTACAGCAGCTAGGATATCGTCAATATCATAACGGTAATCTTCGCGAAGCGGTACTTGCACAACACGAGCGCCCATTAAATTAGCCCCGAATTCATATTCGCTAAACGTTGGAGAAGGAACAATAATCTCATCCCCTGGTTCCAAAAATGTCTCCGAGATCAGCGTGATGAGTTCATCGGCCCCATTAGTTATGAGGACTTCATCAGAAGAAAGCTGTAATTTCTCCGCTATTGCTCCCCTAAGATCAACTGTGTCAGCGTCTGGGTAGCGATGGATATCGGTCAAATAAGATTGAATGGCTGTTAGTGCCAGTGGTGAAGGGCCGATAGGATTTTCGTTAGAAGCAAGTTTGGTGACCTTTTCGATACCTAATTCTCGTTGAACTTCCCAAATGGGTTTCCCAGGAGAGTAAGGCTTCATGCGTGAAAGGACACTGCGTGGGCGAATGTGTTTAATTGTCCGACTCATAATAATCACTCCCATTTCATTTAGAAAAAATAATTTAATACGTTACTATAATAATACATTAACTCGTTAAAGTAGTAAAGTAAAAATAAACTCCATGTCCCATTTTTTGGAGAACATAGTATAATACCCGTATAAGGAAAATTCTTACTAGGGGAAGGGACTGCAGCATGATGGGGAAAAATAGATTTGGTATCCGTTCCAAAATTATGATTGGGTATATGTTCATCATTGTCTGTTTAACCATTTCATTTGTATTAGTCAATTCTCAGGTGATTTCCATGCAGAAAGATAGAAATTATATCATCGAGCATGATTTTGCTGTTCATAATGAAACGAATCGTATCGAAAAATATGTGATGGATATGGAAAGCGGGCAGCGGGGCTACTTACTTACGGGTGTGCTCAGCTACTTAGAACCTTACAATGTAGGAGAGTCGAAATGGAGGGAATCCTACAGCCGTCTCAGCCAGCTAACTCGAGGTAATCCTATACAGGAGCAAAATCTTTCTTCCATTAAGGCGTCAATCGAACGATGGCTGCAGCAGAGCGGAGGAAACTCCCTATCATCAACGAGAAATAACGTAAATAACGAAACAAATTTTGATTATAATTTTTTACTGGGGAAGCAAATTATTGATGACATACGCTCACAGTTGGATCGCTTTCGCAGCGTCGAAATGGGTCTTACGAAGGAAAGAGCGGCACACTTAGATGCACAGAATCAAATGCTTACCAAGTCTTTATTCGCCATGTTAACGCTTGTTGTTATATTTTCAATGGCCGCATCCTTATTAATTTCCCGATCTATCGTAGGGACGATTAAGCAAGTAACAAGAAGTATTTTGAATTTAAGTTCATCGAAGAGAGATCGTTCTAAACGTATACAAGTTACTATGAATGATGAGGTAAAAGATCTTGCGGAAGCAACGAATGTTCTGCTTGAGAATCAAGAAGAGATGGAGTGGCAGCAGCGAAAATTAACGGAAGTCGTTCATATGCTTCAAGGAATTTCGGATCTAGAAACACTTGGGAAATCTTTTATAAGTAAAGCGGCTGAGCTGTTTGACGCTTCTTTCGGCATTCTTTATCTTCGTTCTTCTTATGAAGGCAAGGATTCTATGGTTAAGTTAGCTTCTTATGCGGTCATGGGGGGGAGCGATGGCATTGGAGTTTATCACTTCCAATTGGGTGAAGGACTAGTCGGTCAATGTGCGGTAGAGAAGCGAATGTATCACCTAACCAATGTACCAGATAGTTACATTACCCTATCGTCTGGACTCGGAGCTGCGAAGGCTAAAAGTGTTTTGATCGTACCCATTTTACATAACAATGAAGTTATTGCTGTCATGGAGCTGGCCTCTTTTGATAAATTTACTTCGCTGCAGCTCGAGCTGCTTGAAGATATTCTCGAAGTATTAGGGACAATTGTACATAGTGTGCAAACGCGTGTTGAGGTTGAGCGGCTTCTAAAAGAATACCAGATCATGACGGAAGAACTTCAAATGCAACAAGAAGAACTGCACATGACGAATGAACAGTTGGAGGAACAGAATCGCTATGCGGAAGAACGGTCACGGGAACTAGAGAATATTAAAGCATCTTTTGAAGAGCATGCGATTCAGCTGCAGCAAAGTTCTCAATATAAATCGGAATTTTTGGCGAATATGTCACATGAACTACGTACTCCATTAAATAGTGTGCTTATTCTTTCCCAAATGCTCCAAGAAAATAAGCAGGGTTCGTTGACCAAAGAAGAGCAAGAGTACGCCCGGGTCATTCATTCTTCAGGGAATGATCTTCTGCATCTGATTAACGATATTCTCGATCTATCCAAAGTCGAAGCTGGCAAATTAGATATTCATGTCGGTGAAATGAATGTATCAGAGCTTCCTGATATATTGAAAAGTCAATTTGACAAGGTGGCCGAACAGCAAAATCTCACTTTCAACATTTCACGCGATTCACAGGTACCAGACATTTTCTATACAGATGAACAACGATTATCCCAAATTATTAAAAATTTACTCTCGAATGCCTTTAAATTTACACATAAGGGCTCCGTTCAGGTGATTTTGAGTATGTGCAGCGAGGAGCAGATTAGAGAGTTTCTGCCATTGGCTAAACATAAACAAGTTATGGCCCTATCCGTCAAAGATACAGGGATTGGGATATCTCCTGAGAAGCAGCAACTGATCTTTGAACCGTTTCGCCAGGCGGATGGAACAACGAATCGTAAATACGGAGGGACAGGCCTTGGGTTATCGATAAGCCGTGAATTAGCCCGACTTCTCGGTGGCAGGGTTATCATGCAAAGCGAAGAGGGGGTTGGAAGTACCTTCACGCTTTATGTTCCATCATTAGAGCAAGTCTTTAACGAGACTGAATCTATGCAGAAGGAAGCTGCAGCAGCGTCTTCCCCGATGATAAGTGACTTTCTGCTTAGGGATGCCTATAAGAAAGCTGCTGATCCAGCAGAGAGGAACAATTTCAGCGGAAGAAAAGTACTTGTCGTCGACGATGACGTTCGGAATGTGTTCGCTCTAAGCAATGCTTTTGAGAAAGAAGGCATACTGGTTAGCGTTGCCCATAATGGACAAGAATGTTTGGAGATCATGAAGCAAGATCAAGATATCGACCTCATACTTATGGATATCATGATGCCTGTTATGGATGGTTACGAAGCCATGCGGATGATTAGGAAAGATACCCGATTTGAAAAAGTGCCGATTATCGCATTGACGGCCAAGGCCATGAAACAGGATAGAGACATTTGCTTGCAAGCAGGAGCTTCTGATTATATTAGCAAACCGCTTAATTTAAGCCAATTGATGTCCCTTATGCGTGTATGGCTGACCAAATAGAAAGACCTTTGACTCTATCCATTTTTGGATGCGGTCAAAGGCCTTTTTATTTTATGTGATTAATCATTAATATAATAACTTATTTCTTCAAGTCCAAACGCACATCGCGACCATCGTCTTGTACAGATAGCTCTTTACCAGCAGTTTTCAGGGAATTTGCGTACTTCACCCAAGCGTCCAGCATGATCGCGCCATCTTTCCAATCCTTCACTTCTCCGAATACCGTAAAGCCATCGCCACTGCCAGTAGCCATGAAATCATTGGTTGTTACTTTGAATGTACGGTCAGTATTAAACTTGCCATCGACATAGATAGGAGTGCCATCTACCAGGGTGATTTTGGAATATTTCTCACCGAGCGGCTTCGTGCTGTCCCATTCAACTTTCAAACCTGAGAATTGAATAGCCGGAAGATTGGAATACTTGTCCGTAACTTCGAGCGCTTTTTTGATTTGTTCAGCAGTCATTGTCCCCGTAACGTTGTAATTGCCGAAAGGGAACACTTCAAACATTTTGCTGTAAGTCAGCTCACCTTTGTCTACATCAGCGCGAATACCGCCAATATTAGTGAAGGCAATATCGGATTTCTCAGAAGCGCGCATGGCATCTGTGATGCTGTTTCCTAATTGGGAAGCGCCGTCGCGGTCAACTCCGCCATTGACTGCAAAACGGAAAGATTTACGAGTTAGCGGCTCTGCAGCAACGACTTCAACTTCTCCGGATTTCGCCGAAATTTTGGCTTTATAATCCTCTACCGTTTGGTGAATCTTCGCGTCAGCCGTTGTCAGGTTCGTATATGTTTCTAGCAAGCTTGCATTCGAGGATACGACTTGCTTTGTGGATTTATCTACAAACAATTGAATGTGTCCAACCGCATACAGCCAGCTTTGAGCCTCAACTACAGGAATACCATTCACGATACCGGCAACACGCATATGGGAGTGACCGCCAACAATCGCATCAAGGGTACCATTCCCAGTACCTTTTGCAAGATCAGCAAGCTCACTAATGATTTCAGCAGACTTTTGGTTTTGCTCACCTGGTAGGTGGGAGGTAACCATAATGATGTCTACACCTTTAGCGCGCAGCTCGGCAGACAATTCTTTAGCCATTGGAATAGGATTTACAAAGGAAAGGCCTTCAATGTTTGTTGACTTTGTTGTCGTAGTCGTTTGTGGTGTTGCGAAACCGATGATACCGATTTTCAGGCCATCTTTTTCAACGATCACGTAGGGCTGTGTCCAGTCAACGCGTTTACCTGTTTTATCATCAATAATATTTGCCCCGAGAATAGGGAATTTAGCTTTCTTAATATTATCGATCAGTACGTCACGACCGAAGTCGAACTCATGGTTGCCGATAGCCGCGGCATCATATTGCACTTGCGCCATCGTATCCATCACGGATTGACCATTTGTCGTATTGGAAATCAGTGTTCCTTGCCATGCGTCTCCGCCGTCAACAACGACCGTTCCTTTTGGATTTACAGCACGGAAATCGGTCACGATACCGCCGAGTGTTTCGATACCGCCTTGACCTTGATTTCGCTTTTTATCAAAGCCGACTTCGATTTTACCGTGAATATCGTTCGTAGTTAAAATATCAACCACTTTAAATAAAATAGGCTTAAGTGCTTTAGCTACTTCATCACGTGTTACTTCCGCAGTAGGATTGAAGTTACCGTCAAGGGTAGGTGTGAAAATTCCGCTGATGACAGCATATGCCACATAAGGGCGGGATTCTTTAGCGATGGAGGAGGAATCTTTGAAGTAGTTCAACACATTCTCGTTCACTTTTGGCAGTTGGCCGCCAGTTACGACTTTAACGATTAACTCAGCAAGCTCTTGACGAGTAACGGCAGCATTTGGGTGAAACGTACCGTCAGCAAAGCCGCTAATGAGTTTAGCTGCAACGGCATTCGCAACCGCCTGTTTTTGCCAATTCGCAAGGTCCGTGAACGTGACAGAACCAAGATCTGCACTTTTCAGCTTGGCAGCACGGTTAATCATTGTTACCACTTCCGCACGAGTAGCGGCATTTGCTCCACGGTAGTCCGAATCCCCGTAGCCCTCAATAGCGCCGTTATCAATGGCAAGACGCATGTCTGACTTCATTGAAACAGGAGAAGAGGGAGCTGCTGTTTCGGCAAATGCTAGACTGCCAGCGAAAGAGCTAGTAAGAACGGTAACAAGAGCGAGCGCTGTAAGGCGGGTGGTCAATGTTTTTTTCATGTGTTAAAAATTCCTCCTTCAAATTAATAGAACCTCGGTTAATAAACCCATCTATTAGTATAAGGGGAAATGGTAGATTTTGAGAAGTAAAGAAATTATTATAATATGAAACAAGGATAAACGACTCCGTCGTCCTTCAGGACGAGCGCGTTTGTCAAGGTAGATGCGAAGCAAAAGTATAAAGCTTATACTTTCTTATCTACGAACAAAAAAAGCCATTAACCTTTCAGAGGTTACGTGGCTTGGCGTTCCGTATAAACTTCAAAATGATAGATTGTATTGCGTGTCAGTACCCGGAAATCCATTCCGTCCAGATCTATTGCTTGAACTCTAGTTGTTTTGAAAGGTATATATTGATGGACGCCTGATAGGATCATTGGGCACCCAACTTCAGTAGGGTTCATTTCACGAAATGTATGCCCTTGTATTTCATCAAAATTGAATCGTTCTGATCGATGCTTGGGCGTAATCCCATCCACTTCATAGATTTGAAGAAGCTTTAGTAATCTCATAATCGTACTCCCCTACTTCATCTTCTTTCTACTCTAGTATACACTGACTTTGTTTCTAAGGCGAAATCTACGAACCTAACATAAACCTAATAAAGATCTGACACTTTCCTAGATTCCAAAATATACAATTGATTCATTGATATTGGGGGTGTTGGATGGGATGATGCACGCAAAAATCCTTGTCGGAGAAAAAGAAGTTATTATGTTTTATGAATCTAAGTATCAGGATCATTTACAGATAGCGGCCCAAACCATCATGAAGCATTTATCCAATGCACAGGTGAGAAAAGTATTTGATGATATTGGTTTGGTCAATATTACGAATAAAGAAGTCACACTCTTCTCGTTGGATGGTGAAATGGAAACGCTTAGTATGACTTAAAGACAGTCTAGCCCTCTCTTCCTCTTTTCGCTACAATAGAAGGAGATGAATAGAGGAGGTTATGTACAGATGGCAGTTTTGAAAATGGAGCATGTTGGTGTAATGGTAGCGAACTTGGAAGCATCGATTCGTTTCTATGAAGAAGTGATTGGACTTAAGCACAAAAGTACCTTGCTGCATACAAATGGTGTGATCAAACTTGGTTTTCTTGGCTTTGAAGTATTAAACGAAACTGAAGTTGAATTAATAGAGGGTTATAACGCGGGTTTACCGCAAGAAGGCAAAGTTCATCATTTGGCTTTTACTGTGGATGATATTGAAGCGGAATTTACAAGAATCAAAGGATTGGGAGTCGAACAGTTGGATGCTGAGATTACGACCCTTCCGAATGGCTCCGGATACTTCTTCTTTAATGGTTTAGATGGAGAGCGAATCGAGTTCTTTCAACCTAAGCGTTGAGTCGTTGATGATACGGTAGATTCGCTTCCCTTCATTACAATGGATTACAGCTTCAGAGGATGCAGAGGGACTGCATCCTCTTTTTGTTTAGATATTTATGTAGGAACAATTCAAAACAATTGCAATTGCGGAACATTTCCAAAGGGGTTGTAATTGGTTTCTCAACGTGTTACATTATTCCTCGCTGCTTTGAAGCGGCGAATCATCATGAGTCATTACATGGGACTTGCATTCAAACAGCAACCTATGTTACTATGGCTTTCCGACAGTGAACGACAGAGATTGACAAGAAAAAAAGTGCTTGCAATTGATGAACGAGCTGTGGTATATTACTTCTCGCTGCTTCGGTAACACGGCAGTGAATGAAAGAAATTGATCTTTGAAAACTGAACAACGAGTGAGTAAGCACGAACGAGAAATCGTTCAAAAAAGAGATTGCAAAATCTCGCTAGCAACGCAAATGAGCAATTAAGCTTTCAAATAGTTTTTCTATTATGGAGAGTTTGATCCTGGCTCAGGACGAACGCTGGCGGCGTGCCTAATACATGCAAGTCGAGCGGATTTATCCTTCGGGATAAGTTAGCGGCGGACGGGTGAGTAACACGTAGGTAACCTGCCTATAAGACCGGGATAACTATCGGAAACGATAGCTAAGACCGGATAACTGGTTTTCTCGCATGAGAGAATTATGAAACACGGAGCAATCTGTGGCTTATAGATGGGCCTGCGGCGCATTAGCTAGTTGGTGAGGTAACGGCTCACCAAGGCGACGATGCGTAGCCGACCTGAGAGGGTGAACGGCCACACTGGGACTGAGACACGGCCCAGACTCCTACGGGAGGCAGCAGTAGGGAATCTTCCGCAATGGACGCAAGTCTGACGGAGCAACGCCGCGTGAGTGATGAAGGTTTTCGGATCGTAAAGCTCTGTTGCCCTAGACGAACAGCAAGGCGAGTAACTGCGCTTTGTGTGACGGTATAGGAGAAGAAAGCCCCGGCTAACTACGTGCCAGCAGCCGCGGTAATACGTAGGGGGCAAGCGTTGTCCGGAATTATTGGGCGTAAAGCGCGCGCAGGCGGTTAATTAAGTTGGGTGTTTAAGCCCGGGGCTCAACCCCGGTTCGCATCCAAAACTGGTTGACTTGAGTGTAGGAGAGGAAAGTGGAATTCCACGTGTAGCGGTGAAATGCGTAGAGATGTGGAGGAACACCAGTGGCGAAGGCGACTTTCTGGCCTATAACTGACGCTGAGGCGCGAAAGCGTGGGGAGCAAACAGGATTAGATACCCTGGTAGTCCACGCCGTAAACGATGCATACTAGGTGTTGGGGATTCGATTCCTCGGTGCCGAAGTTAACACAGTAAGTATGCCGCCTGGGGAGTACGCTCGCAAGAGTGAAACTCAAAGGAATTGACGGGGACCCGCACAAGCAGTGGAGTATGTGGTTTAATTCGAAGCAACGCGAAGAACCTTACCAGGTCTTGACATCCCTCTGAATACGGTAGAGATATCGTAGGCCTTCGGGACAGAGGAGACAGGTGGTGCATGGTTGTCGTCAGCTCGTGTCGTGAGATGTTGGGTTAAGTCCCGCAACGAGCGCAACCCTTGATCTTAGTTGCCAGCACTTTGGGTGGGCACTCTAAGATGACTGCCGGTGACAAACCGGAGGAAGGTGGGGATGACGTCAAATCATCATGCCCCTTATGACCTGGGCTACACACGTACTACAATGGTCGGTACAACGGGAAGCGAAGCCGCGAGGTGGAGCCAATCCTTATAAGCCGATCTCAGTTCGGATTGCAGGCTGCAACTCGCCTGCATGAAGTCGGAATTGCTAGTAATCGCGGATCAGCATGCCGCGGTGAATACGTTCCCGGGTCTTGTACACACCGCCCGTCACACCACGAGAGTTTACAACACCCGAAGTCGGTGGGGTAACCCGCAAGGGAGCCAGCCGCCGAAGGTGGGGTAGATGATTGGGGTGAAGTCGTAACAAGGTAGCCGTATCGGAAGGTGCGGCTGGATCACCTCCTTTCTATGGAGACTCGGGTCTGATAGACCCAGTCAAGTGCGAAAGCACAAAACAGCTTACTCACTCGTGTTCAGTTTTGAAGGATGAATTTGCCTTCAACTACTTGTTCCTTGAAAACTAGATAACGAAACAAAACGTAAAGTAAGAACTTAGGTTGCTTGATCTTATGATCTTGCGAAATTTTCAAATGTTTTTTTCTAGGTTAAGCTAGAAAGAGCACACGGAGGATGCCTAGGCACTAGGAGCCGAAGAAGGACGTGGCGAACGACGAAATGCCTCGGGGAGCCGTAAGCAGGCTTTGATCCGGGGATGTCCGAATGGGGGAACCCAGCTGTGGTAATGCGCAGTTACTCTATTGTGAATACATAGCAATAGTAGAGGCATACCCAGGGAACTGAAACATCTAAGTACCTGGAGGAAAAGAAAACAAAAGTGATTCCGTCAGTAGCGGCGAGCGAAAGCGGAATAGCCCAAACCAAGGAGCTTGCTCCTTGGGGTTGTAGGACCTCGATGTGGGGTTAGTTCGGTAGGCGAAGAGATCTGGAAAGGTCCGGCATAGAAGGTAAAAGCCCTGTAGCTTAAATCGAACGAAACCCCTAGAGGTATCCTGAGTACGGCGGGTCACGTGAAACCCCGTCGGAATCCGGCAGGACCATCTGCCAAGGCTAAATACTCCCTAGTGACCGATAGTGAAGCAGTACCGTGAGGGAAAGGTGAAAAGCACCGCGGAAGCGGAGTGAAAAAGAACCTGAAACCGTGTGCTTACAAGAAGTCAGAGCCCTCTATATGGGTGATGGCGTGCCTTTTGTAGAATGAACCGGCGAGTTACGTTCCCGTGCGAGGTTAAGCTGAAAAGGCGGAGCCGCAGCGAAAGCGAGTCTGAATAGGGCGCTTGAGTACGTGGACGTAGACCCGAAACCGTGTGATCTACCCCTGTCCAGGGTGAAGGTGAGGTAACACTCACTGGAGGCCCGAACCCACGCATGTTGAAAAATGCGGGGATGAGGTGGGGGTAGCGGAGAAATTCCAATCGAACTCGGAGATAGCTGGTTCTCCCCGAAATAGCTTTAGGGCTAGCCTCGGATGTGGAGTTGTGGAGGTAAAGCACTGATTGGGTGCGGGGCCCGCCAAGGGTTACCAAGTCCAGTCAAACTCTGAATGCCACAAACTTAAATCCGGGAGTCAGACAGTGAGTGCTAAGATCCATTGTCAAAAGGGAAACAGCCCAGACCATCAGCTAAGGTCCCCAAGTGTGTGTTAAGTGGGAAAGGATGTGGAGTTGCACAGACAACCAGGATGTTGGCTTAGAAGCAGCCACCATTGAAAGAGTGCGTAATAGCTCACTGGTCGAGTGACTCTGCGCCGAAAATGTAACGGGGCTAAACACGCCACCGAAGCTATGGCTTGCACGTATGTGCATGGGTAGGGGAGCGTTGTATGTACGTTGAATTCTGACCGTAAGGACAGGTGGAGCGCATACAAGTGAGAATGCCGGTATAAGTAACGAAAAGATCAGTGAGAATCTGATCCGCCGAAAACCTAAGGGTTCCTGAGGAAGGCTCGTCCGCTCAGGGTAAGTCGGGACCTAAGGCGAGGCCGAAAGGCGTAGTCGATGGACAACAGGTGGAAATTCCTGTACCACCGTAGCCGTTATGAGCGATGGAGTGACGCAGAAGGATAGTGACGCGAGCTGATGGATGCTCGTCCAAGCAGTGAGGCTGGTTAGTAGGCAAATCCGCTAACCGTAAGGCTGGGCTGTGATGGGGAGGGAAACTTTAAGTACCGAAGGTCATGAGTTCACACTGCCAAGAAAAGCTTCTAGCCAGGCGAAGGTGCCCGTACCGCAAACCGACACAGGTGGGTGAGAAGAGAATTCTAAGGCGCGCGGAAGAACTCTCGTTAAGGAACTCGGCAAAATGACCCCGTAACTTCGGGAGAAGGGGTGCCTCGGTAGGGTGAATAGCCCGAGGGGGCCGCAGTGAAAAGGCCCAAGCGACTGTTTAGCAAAAACACAGGTCTGTGCGAAGCCGCAAGGCGAAGTATACGGGCTGACGCCTGCCCGGTGCTGGAAGGTTAAGAGGAGTGGTTAGGGGTTAAACCCGAAGCTATGAATTGAAGCCCCAGTAAACGGCGGCCGTAACTATAACGGTCCTAAGGTAGCGAAATTCCTTGTCAGGTAAATTCTGACCCGCACGAATGGCGTAACGACTTGGGCGCTGTCTCAACGAGAGATCCGGTGAAATTTTAATACCTGTGAAGATGCAGGTTACCCGCGACAAGACGGAAAGACCCCATGGAGCTTTACTGCAGCTTGATATTGGACTTTGGTACGATCTGTACAGGATAGGTGGGAGCCTTTGAAGCCTGAGCGCCAGCTTGGGTGGAGGCGCCGTTGGGATACCACCCTGATCGTATCGGAGTTCTAACCTGGTACCGTAATCCGGTATGGGGACAGTGTCAGGTGGGCAGTTTGACTGGGGCGGTCGCCTCCTAAAATGTAACGGAGGCGTTTAAAGGTTCCCTCAGAATGGTTGGAAATCATTCGCAGAGTGCAAAGGCATAAGGGAGCTTGACTGCGAGACCTACAAGTCGAGCAGGGACGAAAGTCGGACTTAGTGATCCGGTGGTACCGAATGGAAGGGCCATCGCTCAACGGATAAAAGCTACCCTGGGGATAACAGGCTTATCTCCCCCAAGAGTCCACATCGACGGGGAGGTTTGGCACCTCGATGTCGGCTCATCGCATCCTGGGGCTGAAGTAGGTCCCAAGGGTTGGGCTGTTCGCCCATTAAAGCGGTACGCGAGCTGGGTTCAGAACGTCGTGAGACAGTTCGGTCCCTATCTGTCGCGGGCGTAGGAAATTTGAGAGGAGCTGTCCTTAGTACGAGAGGACCGGGATGGACGTACCGCTGGTGTACCAGTTGTCTCGCCAGAGGCATCGCTGGGTAGCTATGTACGGAGGGGATAAGCGCTGAAAGCATCTAAGCGCGAAGCCCCCCTCAAGATGAGATTTCCCAGTATGTAAGACCCCTTGTAGACGACGAGGTTGATAGGTTCGAGGTGGAAGTGCAGCAATGCATGCAGCTGACGAATACTAATCGGTCGAGGGCTTAACCAATAAACCTAAGAAATTCAAACCTTTACGCAAGTTTCGTATCTAGTTTTCAAGGCGCAAACACGCTTTGACTGTTTGGTGATGATGGCGGAGGGGACCCACGCGTTCCCATCTCGAACACGACCGTTAAGCCCTCCAGCGTCGATGGTACTTGAACCGCAGGGTTCTGGGAGAGTAGAACGTTGCCAAGCAGTTTTCCCTGATAGCTCAGTTGGTAGAGCACTCGACTGTTAATCGAGTTGTCACAGGTTCGAGTCCTGTTCGGGGAGCCATTTTTTATAACATATCAGGCTTTTCATGGAGAGGTGTCCGAGCTGGCCGAAGGAGCACGATTGGAAATCGTGTAGGCGTCACAAGCGTCTCGAGGGTTCGAATCCCTCTCTCTCCGCCACCTATAAACTTATACATAAGAAAAGCCTGTTTACGAGGCCCGTTGGTCAAGTGGTTAAGACACCTCCCTTTCACGGAGGTAACAGGGGTTCGAGTCCCCTACGGGTCACCATCCATTTTCTAGTAATATCCCATGGAGGCTTAGCTCAGCTGGGAGAGCATCTGCCTTACAAGCAGAGGGTCGGCGGTTCGATCCCGTCAGCCTCCACCATATTTTATCCTTAATCAAATATCATGCTAGTAATGTCGCGGGGTGGAGCAGCCCGGTAGCTCGTCGGGCTCATAACCCGAAGGCCGCAGGTTCAAATCCTGCCCCCGCAACCAAACTCTTACTGAGAGAGTTGTTTTACATAGTGTGGAGCTGTGGTGTAGTGGCCCAACATGCCTGCCTGTCACGCAGGAGACCGCGGGTTCGAATCCCGTCAGCTCCGCCATTTTTTTATTTCTGGACGTGAGTCATTAGCTCAGTTGGTAGAGCACCTGACTTTTAATCAGGGTGTCGTAGGTTCGAATCCTACATGACTCAGTATTTATAGGGATCTTTAGACTTAGTCTAAAGTCTCTCTGATTTCGCGGTCATGGCGGAATTGGCAGACGCGCACGGTTCAGGTCCGTGTGGGCTAACCCCCCGTGGAGGTTCGAGTCCTCTTGACCGCATCATACTTTTAAAAGAAACTCTTCGATAAATTCGAAGGGTTTCTTTTTTTACTTTAATTATCATCTCGCTGCCAAGAAGGTAGGTCGACGCGGCGTGTGGTATTTGATGATTAGCTCATATTCAAATAGCGTGAGATCAGGGGTTCGATCCCGCTAAGTACTTGGGTTTCCGAGTGTTTAGCGGCTTTTCGTGGGTAAATCGTAATGGATTGTCGCTTCAATTTGTCTAAGATCATGAAAAACCTTATAAGGAAGACGGCGGCTCTCTTTTTTTAACCAGTTTTAAACTTTGTCTGCTATAGTCGGAGAATAAAGTTGAGTTTTGTAAACAATTGGGGAGATGGCGCAAATTGGTTAGCGAAAAGGGTTCAGTTGTCACCTAAGTGAATTTGGCGGTTTCGAACTTGGTATTTAGCGTTATTTACATATGACCGCTTGCCTATTCGGAGGCGATCGTTTTACGTGATTAGGTAGAGGGGAATTAATTAGTTAATGGGAGAGAGTATTGCACATGACACAACGATTATCATCAGCCTTATCCGATTACGAGGCAAGGGATGGGAGCCTTCAAGCCGTGCGGGTTTTCGATTCCCAACCTGCATCGGATAAAGTGCTGATCCTTTTACATGGTGTAACTGAGCCGGGAAAATACTTGGTTCCAATGGCTGAATTTATTGCGAACGAGGGGCTTGCCAACGTAGTTGTGCCTGACCTTAGAGGCTACGGCGACAATCCAGCTCGTCGTGGGGATATCGACTATATTGGACAATTTGACGATGATTTGGAGGATTTAGTTGCTTTGATTCGGAAGCGCCGTCCCGATGCCAAAATCATCATGGGTGGACATTCGCTCGGAGGAGGAACTGTCCTTCGGCAGGCTATTAAGCCTGTGGCGAAGGAAATTTATTCGTTTCTGCTGCTCAGCCCTGCACTGAATAACGGCTCGCCGGTGTTCCGAAAAGGGAATACGAACGAATCCATCACCAATGTTCCGCGGATTGTCCTGCTGATGCTCCTGAATAGCGTTGGCATTCGCCGCTGGAACGGCGCAATCGTTTACCGGAGAATGACGCCGAAGGAACAGCTGCATGGCACGGAGTCGCTGAATCTCAGCTTCCGACTGATGTTGTCGCGCGTGCCCGGCAACAACATCGGCGACTACATATCGCGGCTTACCGCAAATTCCTTTATACTCGTAGGCAGCGAAGACGAAGTGTTCGTGCCGGAGGCGTATCAGCCTATATTTGCTAAGCACAGTAAGCTGGGTATTCACATTTTGCAAGGACATAATCACGATCAAATCATTCAAACGGAGCAAGCTTTGGCAACGATCGGACAATGGATGAAGGAACTTTAAGGGGCATATGTGTAAACAACAAAATATAAATGATATGTTCTATTCCTAGTCTTTGTAGCAGCGGGATGGAGGTTATTCATCACCAAGAAAAAGAGTTTTTGTTAATCCTTTTAGGAGGACTAAAGAAAACTCTTTTTTTGTACAAACTCACCCAATTTTAAGTTGACATTGATTATTATTATCACTAATATCAATGATAGTAGTTATAATCGATGGCGGGGAGAGATCGAATTGAAAACGATTAAATACTGCTGTAGAAATGAAAAATTCGGATCCAAACAAATATATAAGTCCTTGAAAAGCGAATATCCAGACCTGAAGCAAAAAAAGAAGGATTGCTTAGGTAATTGTAAACATTGCAAGAAAGAATGTATCGCCATGATCGGTAAAAAGGAGCTGTTGTGTGCTGCTTCGCCTGATTTACTTTATGCTCAAATCAAACAAATTATTGCTGATTCCAAGGCAGAAAGCGTGATGGCTTGAACTTAACCCTTCTGAAATTGTTACTTCCGTTTGTATTTGTATGCGGAGTTCTGGTAATCTTGTATGTATGGGGAATACGCAAGAGATAACTATACAGAAAGGTGTGTGCAACTATGTTAAATGATACACTTACAGAAGCGCTCAATGAGCAGATGAACTATGAGTTTTACTCTGCGCACGTCTACTTGGCTATTGCTGGTTATTGTGCTGCGGAAAGCTTAGACGGCTTTTCCAACTTTTTTATTGTACAAGCTGAGGAAGAGAAATTCCATGCGATGAAAATTTTTAAATTCATAAATGACCGTGGAAAAAAGGTTAGCTTTGCCGGTATGGATACACCTGTCAATGAGTACAAATCGATTTTAGATGCATTTGAACATGCTTATCAACATGAGCAAGAAGTAACAAGACGTATTTATCATCTATCAGATTTGGCATTGAACGATAGAGAACATGCGACTATGCAGTTTTTGAAATGGTTCATTGATGAACAGGTAGAGGAAGAAGCAATGTTCGACAGCATTATTAACAAATTGAAACGTATTGATAAAGACAGTAACGCCTTCTACATGTTGGATGCTGAATTTGCTCAGCGTTCGTTCACGCCACCGGCAGCGGAATAATTACATACGACTTTTTTATGAGCATGAGACTTACCTATTTCGCGAAATTTGGCGAAGGGTAAGTTTTTTTATATTTGCTGGCATACTGCCTGCCAGGAATCCTTTTATATACTAGGAGAAAATGTAAAGGACCGGACGGCATAACCTTCTCAAATGCCACTGAGGCGCTTTACACGCTATCTTACAGCATCAAAGGTCTTTATAAGAAAGAGGAGAAAGACTTTACTGTAGCCAAGCTAGGAGGCTTATGGTGGGTGGATGGAACTGACCGTTATCTCGGATATCAAGTATGAATCACTGCATGAGGGAGCTTGTGTACAAATGCTTCATGTGGGGCCTTATGTAGAAGTGGTGAAGGGGTGACTTTTGCGGTAAAATAGAAGAATATGTCGATATAAACGAGGGGAGAGACGGCAGATGCAGATACGTTTTTTGGCGGGAGCTATAAAAGTCGTTGGCCTACTAGTCATCTTGTTCGGATTTATGTATCCAGCCTCTGCTGTCCAAGCCTCATGGTTGGATCGGGTGAAAGACATCTATCAATTGCCTGAGAATGTGGAACAAATTCAGAAAGACTATGAGTCTACGAAACAGCAATTAGAGGATCAGAAGGACAAGCTTTCCGAAGCCATACGGCATTCGCAAGAAACAGAAGAGCGGCTTCTAGGGCAAAACGAAACGCTTAAAAGGGAAAATGAACAATTGCAAGAGCGCTTGAAGGCCATGGAACAAGTCGATTTAGATAAAGATAAGCGAAATCGGAAATTAACTTATATGGTTGTGACGGCTATTTTGCTGATTGTTTTTTATTTTGTGCTTGGCCGTGTGTTTCGATTCATGGTTTGGCGGAGGCAGAAGCGCGGAATGAGATAGATGTAGTCTACGAGGAGGTCGGCGTGTATGGAGGTATCTTTCGAGGAAGTAAGCTCACATGCAAAGATAGCCACGTTGTGCATCGAACAGGGTGAGTCTGTTCATGTCCTGCATCCGAACCAAATTGTCGCTTTTCAAGGGAAGTCTGAGCAGAGAGAAGATTCTTTCATGAAACTGCCGAGTATGTATAGGAAGAAGCGTTTTGTCCAGTCACGGCTGCATGGTCCTGCCAATGTCATGCTAGGGCTGCCTGAAGGGTATAGCATGGCTGTTATACCAATAGATGCGGATGATGATCTTCTGTATGAATTCCGACATGTTTTATTTTACACAGAGGGAGTCAGCTACGCTTCTCATCTGCAAAATGTTAAGAATACACTGATTACGCAGGATTTCGTGAAAATGCAATTTAGAGGTCCAGGTAAACTAGGTCTTCTGACGGCAGGACCCATTTATCAAATGGCTTTGGATGTTAAGCAGCCCTTATATGTCGATACAAGCTGTCTTGTTGCCTATCCGCGGAACGCTCAGCTGCGTCTGTGTGTGTACGGCAACACATTGGCCAGTCAGCATATGAATTATCATTGGGAAATGACGGGACAAGGCTATGTTCTCATGCAGCCCTGCAAGCCAGATCGTAAATTGGATGAGCATATGAAAAATGACAGTTTATTGCGTCGCATTGCCAAAGAAGTACTGCCGTTTGGCGGGATTTTCATTAAATAAAAAAAGGTAAGAAAAAACATTTGCATTTGTCCTTAATTCCTGATATATTATTCCTTGTCGCCTCGGAGAAACGTTAGCGAGAATGACAGGTAATTGTACGATGCGGAAGTGGCTCAGCGGTAGAGCATCGCCTTGCCAAGGCGAGGGTCGCGGGTTCGATCCCCGTCTTCCGCTCCAATTCATTTGCGCCCTTAGCTCAGCTGGATAGAGTATTTGACTACGAATCAAAAGGTCGGGAGTTCGAATCTCTCAGGGCGCGCCATTTTCATTTAACGCTTCGGGACGTAGCTCAGCTTGGTAGAGCACCTGCTTTGGGAGCAGGGGGTCGCATGTTCAAATCGTGTCGTCCCGACCATCAATCCCTTTATAGTACGCGGGCGTAGTTTAATGGTAGAACTTCAGCCTTCCAAGCTGATCGCGTGGGTTCGATTCCCATCGCCCGCTTAACAGTAAGTGATCAAGACCACCTTCGGGTGGTCTTTTTCTTTTTTAGAGTAAAAGAAAGGGAAGGATACCCCTTATTTAATGCGGTTAGTTCGCTTTTTGGTTTACGGGGCAGTCGGATTAGGATGCCTGTATGAGTGCTTTTTCCTGTTTATAAGTCCGGTAGCTTGAACCTTGGCGTTCAGGCTTCTTCTTTGTGCTGGAAAAAAAACTTGCCAAAACTAATTATATTAGTTAATATGCTAATTAAATTAGGATTCGGAAAGGGATGGTGCTCGACATGTCATTTATTGTATTTATGCTCTTATTTACAGTGTTATGTGGCTGGCTGGAAAGCCGAGTTCTCAATCGCTCGAAAAGGGAGGGAATGTAAATGTTTGCTGGACATTTTGGGCTTGCTGCAGCAGTGAAAGCAAGAA
This sequence comes from Paenibacillus andongensis, assembly GCF_025369935.1. Classification (NCBI taxonomy): domain Bacteria; kingdom Bacillati; phylum Bacillota; class Bacilli; order Caryophanales; family Paenibacillaceae; genus Paenibacillus; species Paenibacillus andongensis. Next base: position 1,019,370 of record NZ_CP104467.1, read on the forward strand.
CACCGGAGGTGCCGATCTGGGCGCTCATGCTTGTACTCAGCTGCTTGATGTTGTATTCGTACCCTTATTTCTTTCTGGCGCTGAAACGATCGATACAAGCATCGGTACGGGTTATGGGGAAGGGATTATTCACGCTGATTATACACACTCATTAGTTGGGGCATTACTCATTGCTATCTTATCGGGACTATTGGCTTGGAAGTTATGGGGCAAAAGAGGAGGCGCGGCTATAGGAGCGCTTACCTTCAGTCACTGGATACTTGATCTTCTCGTTCATCGTGCAGATATGCCATTCTTACCGGGAAATGCTGGAGGACTTCCATTAGTAGGATTTAGACTGTGGCAGTGGCCGTGGGTGAGTGCTTCTCTTGAGATTATTCTCGTGGTTGCAGGGTCTATTCTTTACTATCGCACACTTCGTAAAACCGCTAAACTGTCAAAACATATGACAACAGACGGTAACTTAATTTGGCGTACACGTCTTGCGGGAGGAGTCATGGCCGTTCTGTTGATTGCTTCTTTTATTTCAGACTTTGTCTTGCATCTATAACTCCGTGGAAACTATTACCACTATGCAAAAGTTGAAACTAACTGTCTAACTATGCTAGTCTAACATAGACAAAAAATGCCGAATCTCGGAGCAGCAAAAGCTCTGGTACGGGGGACTTCTTTATTTGGGGTGAATGAATGCTCAGCTGTTTTAATAAACTGAGCGCGCTAGGGAAACCTCTTCCCGAACCCGTCAACTAACCTCGGAGGCTTCAAGGAGGAACAATTTTTGAAACTTTTTACAAAAAGCTTTATTTGTTCATGCGCACTTGTTTGTGCGGCAGTATCCATGTTTTCCGCTTCTTCGGTTCAAGCAGCATCATCTACATCCACTGTGAAAGTCCAGGTCAACGATGAGTTGATTAAGTTTCCAGAAGTAGAGCCGTTTATTGACAGCACAGGAACGTTGCAAGTTCCTCTACGCGTACTATCTGAGAAATTAGGTTATCAAGTAGGCTGGGCGAAGCAAGAAAGCGAAATAGTGGTCACGTTGGTGAACAAGCAGCAGACGATTCAACTGACTACCGACGAGAAGCAAGCGATCGTTAACAGCAAGAAGATTAGTCTGGAAAGCAGTCCAACGCTTTATCAAGGTAATACGTATGTACCCTTGCGTTTCATTACTGAAACATTCGGTTCTCCGATTGAATGGAATGAAGCGAATCGTATTGCGATTGTGGATGTCGATGGCAAGTCGCACAAGCCAGCCTGGATTGCACCGCCACCAGCACCAGCTCCAAAGGTTGCAGCGGTAGTTACACCATCCATATCTGCTCAAATCGTGCAAACAGCAAACACATTTATGGGTACGCCATACGTTTGGGGAGGTACAACACCCAGCGGGTTTGATTGTTCCGGATTTGTGCGCTATTTGTACGAAGCTAAAGGTATTGATCTACCCAGAACTTCGGTCCAAATGTACGATGAAGCAGGAACCAGGGTTATGGACTTGAAGGCTGGAGATCTTGTGTTTTTTGCTTCGGGCAGTGTAAATCATGTTGGTATTTATCTGGGAAATGATCAATTCATTTCGGCGACAACGTCTAGAGGCGTAAGGATAGATAGTCTCGCCAGTTCATACTGGGGATCCAGATATGTGGGAGCCAAAAGAGTTCTGTAAGTAAGCCATGTAGTGAAAAAGGATTAAAAATATCGGGCATTTGTTTTCTATGAATCTTTCGAATGAGAGCATAGAAGGCAGATGTTCTTTTTTTATGCGAAATATTGCGATTTTTATCGAAATTTTATGGTTTTTAGCCTATAATGAAGAAATGTTTGGAAGAAAGCAGGTGACACGAACGGCATGCAATTAAGTGTCTGGAAAAGTTGGTTTTATAAAAAAAGACATTCGAATAGAGCAAATAGCATGTATATCGTGGAAAAAGGTCCTGCCATACCGGAGGAGATTCAGGGAGTCATTGATCGATTTTTCCTTACGTATAATCATTTCAAAGGGGCAAGAAGCCTACAGACGGATACGTTTATAAAAGAAGTATTTTACGCAACGAAACAGGATCCTAAGGATCAAAGGTCGATTGAAGAGATGGAAGCCTATATTCAGCAGAAAAATGTGCACCGATTGCGATTGAAATCTTATATTGTCGATGAGTATCTTCGCATAGGCGAGAAGGTTTGCATGATTGGTGTAACGAGGGAATTCAGTAATAATCAGAGAAATCGCGTGCTTTATTTTCTAATAAAAGAGGATCAGTCTTGGCGCTTTCATCATATCGCAAGGTCTCACCATGGGAATGTTCTAGATAAGTTTCAAGTGAATGAGCAAACCGGGTTCGTAGTTGGAGATGATAAAGCCGCTCTCCTCTTTCTGACACACTCCGGGTCTGCCGATGCCTCCACCTTTATATTGGGTGATTATGTGCATGTGGAAGGTTATTTGGAAGTGGAGCAAGAGGTGAGCAGCCAACTGTATTACCGTATTGTACGAATGAATCGAGTGCACTAAAAACGAAGTGAAGCCCGGTAAAGCTGTGGATCCCACTGGATCTGTCCGCCTAAAGATTCAATAATGGCTCGTAAAGGCATATAAATATGACCATCTAGTATGGTAGGTGCTTCAGGGAGTATGACCGATTGCCCATTCACAGTCATCACGGAATGATCCGGCTGAAGCTCAAGACTAGTAGAACCATGATGAACAGTTAGTGTACGGGTTGTACCGTTCCATTCGAATGTGGCACCGATTCTTTCTAGAATGCCCCGAAAGGGGACCATACTTGTCTCTTGCAATAGATAACCTCGGAACTCATGTACGAATTGTCCATTTACCTCTAATTGGATTTGTGGATGATCAAGACGCTCAATGACAAGCGCATTGCTCAGCGCCCTACCGGGACTTCGCAGCATGGAGCCATTAGCATACAGTGATGAACTTGCACCACCATCCATATTCATCGCATCTGTTAAACCTAGCTTTAGAAGAACTTGCGCCATATCTGCCATCGTAGCTGCGGAGAGTGTCCCCATGACGAACTGATGGGAAGCGTCTAACCCAATGAAGCTGCGTACGTTCGCACTCGTAGTGATTTTGGGATCGGTAAAGCCATCCCGTTCGAAGTCCAAATCTACAGCGCCATTGGTAAGCAGATGAGGTCCTGCTCCAATAGCAGCATCAACCGCTGTAAGCATGGAGCTTGCTCCGGTATCTTGATTATGAAGAGATGAGGTCAGCTTCACCGTATCGCCAATATGGATATTAGGCAGCACGTAGGTCTTATTGTTGGCACTATTTCCAAGTAGGAATACCAACCCATCTTCGGGAATATCGACACTCAGCGTCGTAACGGCTGTCACTTTGCCCTCGCGGAGGACAACTTTGGTTGAATTAGGAAAATCGATCGTCCGCCCGAAAGCGCGGGTGTACCAAACGACTTGATCACTTACGGAATCACCGTAATATTTGTTCACACCCCAAGCTGTGAATGTGTAGGCTTTGCTCTGATGAGTAACGCTTATTTGGTGCTCCGTCTGGATTCGCTGTAAGCTCGCGGTTTTGTCGGCGTGAATGAGAAAAGCAGGATTAATGCCGGAGTGCATGATTTCACCGGAGCCGATGAGTAAACCATTGGGGTAGCGTTGGGTATCATTTTTTTCATAGGCGTCAAAAAAAGTCCCATTGATCCCTGCAATCGCATGGTTTCTCGTTAACATGGAGGAGAAGGGCTCATCATGACCAATGCCGTCCTCAGCCGTTACAGGCTTAACGCGCAAGTAAGGATCGGTGAGATCGACGGTGACCCATTGTACAGTAAACGACTTGCCATTATGAGCAATCGTTCGGCTTTGTGTTTGAACGGTACCTTGTGCTGAAGATGAAGTTGGGAAGATAACGGCTGCGGAGAGCAGACAGCTGAGCATCGCGGTGTAAGTAAGAGTGCGGAAACGCGCACGAAGCATGGCAGCTATCATCCTTTCTGGATTTACTTCTTTTTTAATTCGCGCAGGGAATAGAAGGTTCCTCTCCAATTGATGCCACCTTGTCTCCAAGTTAGCCAAACGGAGCGGACGATCGTATAGAGGAGCAGGGAGGCGCTGACAGGAAGCAGGAAAGCTTCATCCCCGCGTTTGCTCATCAGGCGGAACATTAACTTGCGGTATAGCCATATTTGTAAAATGACAGCGACAGCATAGGCGGCTCCTCTCCAGTCCCAAAGGAAGATCAGGCCGAGCCAAGGGAATATAAAAAAGATGAGCTGTCCCAAACAAGCGAGTAAAGCAATGGTGTAGCTGTAGCGAAAGCCGGAGAAAAGGTTTTTCTCCAGACCGATAATCGCTTCCTTGAGGGAGCGGTACCATTCGACTTGTAGGATGTGTTTGCCGGAAAGAACTTTTTGTCGGAAACCAGCTCGTTTGAGGGAGATGCCCAATTGAAGGTCATCATCCGGTCTCAGGGCAATCGATTTATGCGCGCCAATTGCTTCATAAGCGCTGCGGCTGACCATGTTAAAGGCACCAATTCCGATGCCCGGTTCGCGGGCGCTGTCAAGGTTAGCACGCCACGGGCGAACGAATAAGGAAAAAGAGAAGAGGAAGAAATGAACGAAACCTCTAAGCAGTGTGCTTCGCGCAATCATGTTAGGGGTCAGCGTGAGATGTTGTACGTCATGTTCCTTCATATAAGTAACCGCATCTGTAATCGTTCCTGATGAAAAAATGATATCCGCATCTGTAAAAAGTAAATATTGGCCTCTGGCTTGCTGGTACCCTTGGTACAGGGCGTGGTTCTTGCCTAACCAGCCTTCAGGCAGAGAAGTGATGTGTATGATTTGCAGCGGTGTGTGAATATCCGTTTTGTGCTGTGACCACTTCCGCAGCTCTTCAAGCCGGACGCCGGTAGCGTCCTGAGAGCGGTCATTGACGGCGATGATCTCGAGGCGCGGATAATTTTGCGTGAGAAGATGTCGGACGGTTTCTAGGATAGTACTCTCCTCTTCTTTGGCGGCAATAATGACCGATACGAGTGGAGGTTTGTCCGGGAGCTTGGCGGATTTGGGCAGTGTATGCAGTAAATGTATGCCTTTATGCACATCAAAAGTGATATAAAGCCAGTAGAGGAGGGTCAGGATCGCGATAATTCCTAGGGTGGACATGGTGTGCCTCCTTAAATTTTTGCTAGCAAAACTTGCATCGTAAGCTTAATCTTGAAAGAATAGAAGTTGACCGCATTATATCATTCATCAGGAGTGAGGGGAAATTTTGTTGGATGCGTGTGAAGGGAGGATCTGATGGGGGAAGAACGGATTGAACCGCGGGAGCAGTATTGGAAAAAGATGAATGGCGAACAGTTGGCCATCTTTCTCAAGGCGATTGGGAAAAAGTCGGTGATGAAGCCGGATTCGTTGGCTTTTGTATGTATAGGAACAGATCGGTCAACAGGCGATTCACTGGGCCCGCTTGTAGGGAGCAGACTTGTGGAACTCGGGTATCCGCATGTGATAGGAACACTTGAAGCGCCTTGTGATGCTAGTAACTTAACAGCGCGTTTGCAGGAAATTCCACTTGGCTGTGTGGTGATAGCGATTGATGCTTGTTTGGGACAAAAGCTGTCTGTAGGCATGTATCAGGTGTCTAATCAGCCTTTGGCTCCGGGGAAGTCAGTAGGGAAGGTGCTGCCTCAAGTTGGGGATTATACGATCGCAGCTATCGTCAATGCAGACGGGCCAAGACAGTATAGTGTACTCCAAACAACGTCGCTGTACAGCGTATTGAAGATGGCAGATGAAGTGACGAAGGCAATCGAGCATGCTTTTCCTATTTAGAAGGCAGCTTAGGGTAGAACGGAGAGATGATTAGTGGGACCAGGTAGTATGGGGCGGCTTTCCGATAGGAATCGGCCTAAAGCGAAGTTAAAGGATGTTTCGGTTAGACGGATTTTGCGGTTGTTCAAGGGGTATTGGGGGCAATTAATCGCGATTATAGGATTGGCGCTGTTTGCAGCCTTGATTGGTTTAATCCCACCTCTTGTTATGAAAGAAATCATAGATAAAGCGATCCCTCAGGGCAATATGAAGCTTCTGGCAGGGATGGCGCTGTTAATGATATTTCTGCCTGTCGTAAGCGGTGTACTTGGTGTGTGGCAAAATCATCTCAATACCAAAGTAACCCAAGGGGTTATTCGAGATTTGGGACAGTCCTTATTTCATAATTTGCAGCGGCAATCGATGGCTTTCTTTACAGACGCTCGGTCAGGGGAAATTGTTCAGAGGATCACCGGGGACGTTCAGGCTGTGCAAAGTGTTGTGACTTCGCTAGTTGTGTCCTCAATTACACAGATTGTTATTGTTGTTTCGACCATTGGTATTTTGTTTGCTCTTGACTGGAAACTGGCTATAATCTCTGTGCTTATTCTTCCGTTGTTTGTGCTGCCTGTGAAAAAAGTATCGAGGGTAAGGAAATCGCTGCGCACGGAAACGCAGAAAGTGCGTTCGGATATTACTTCTCAACTCAGCGAAAACTTCGGGATTTCCGGTGCTTTGTTGACACGTATTTTCGGCAGGGAGAAGCAGCAGGAAATTGAGTTTACGGCTATGAACCAGAAAGTAATGGATTTGGAGCTGCGGCTCAATCTGGTTGGCCGCTGGTTCGGGATGGCGACGAGCACACTGGGGCCGTTAGGCACAGCGATTATTTATATGTACGGCGGATACTCTGTCATATCCGGCAGCATGACGTTGGGCTCGATCGTCGCCTTCGCGGCGTATCTTGGCCGGTTGTACATGCCCGTAGGTATGCTGTTGAACCTGCATGTTGAGGTGGCCACTGCGCTGGGCGTTTTCCAGCGCATCTTCGAGTACCAGGACATGGTGCCAGATGTCATGGACCATGCGGATGCGCAACCGCTGGGCTCGGTCGCTGGCCGGGTGGCTTATAAGCAAGTTTCCTTCGCTTATAAGCCAGGGCAGTATGCGCTGCGGGACGTCACGTTCGAGGCGCAGCCAGGTGAGATGGTCGCGCTCGTCGGGCCAAGCGGCGCGGGGAAATCAACACTGATCGGCATGATCGCGCGGCTGTACGACCCGACGTCGGGTGTCGTCGAGGTAGATGGCGTGAACGTCCGCGACGTGGAGCTCGCTTCGCTGCGCGCGCAGATCGCGTACGTGACGCAGGAGTCGTTTCTGTTCCATGCGACGATTGGCGACAACCTGCGCTTCGCGCGGGAGGACGCTACGCGTGAGGAGATGGAGGCCGCGTGTCGGCAGGCCTACATCCACGACTTTATCGTGTCGCTTCCCGAAGGGTACGACACGATGGTCGGAGAGCGCGGCCACCGGCTCTCCGGCGGCGAGCGCCAGCGGATCGCGATTGCCCGCGCGATCCTGAAGCGCCCGCGCATCCTCATCCTCGATGAGGCGACGTCGCATTTGGACTCGGAGTCCGAGTCCTATGTGCAGGCGGCGCTCGAAGAGCTGATGCAAGGGCGCACGACGCTCGTGATCGCGCACCGGCTCTCCACGGTACTGGCCGCCGATCACATTCTGGTGATCGAAGCGGGCAGCGTGGTGGAGCGGGGCACGCACAGCGAGCTGCTTGCGCTGGATGGGCTGTACGCGCGGCTGTACAGCACGCAGTTCGCTCACGCTGCTGAGGAGTAACATATAGGCGGCCACTCCGGTTGATAAGTCATGGTAGGGGCTGTCCAAAGAGTAGATAGATAAACTAGAAAGGTTAGCCCCTTCATTGATTTGCATCCATTTTCCAAGGTCGGGCTCTAGTTAGAGGAACGTAGAATCGCTATTTACTTGAAATTAGCTCTAATTCAAGTCTAAGAGGAACGACGATTCGCTATTTCGTTGTTTTTAGCTTCGGATAGCATAATCTTCTTACAATAGAGCACTCACGTTCCGCAAAATTGAAATTTTAGCGCATTTAATCCAAAATAGCGGATTGTCGTTCCGCGGAAGAAATAACACAAAGAATAACGACTCTACCTCATGGGAATAAGATTAACTAAGGTGTCATGGTTTATCTAAGCATAAGGAGCCTCATTTGATGACAAGGCGAAATAGGAAGCTATAATTCCGATATCTTGACAAACCATTCTGTAACTAATAAAATTACAGTACAAAATAGGAATAGGGGTCGTCAAACATGAAATGTAAAATCAATCGAAATGCAGCTAAGGTCTTAAAAAATATGTTGAGTACGGAAGAAGCAGAAGGGAAGATGATTCGTGTATATATTACACTGAATCATGGGGAACATGCTCATTATGATGTTAAGCTTGATACACCTACGGAACATGATGAAATCGTAGAAACAGACAAAGATATTAAAATTTTACTAGATAAACGAGAGAACCTCTTAGATGGGGTTTGGATTCAATATTTTCATGTACCTGAAGAAGGATTTTTCATAACGAACCCTTCAACTGGATTTCTTGAAAAATAAAGTGCAAGCTTGAATAAGTGAAAATCTCAGATTGTTGAGAACTCCCATGTTTCTACACATGGGTTATTTTTATATTGGAGGTATTTTTTATGAGTCAACGCTATCGAATTACAAGAGCATTTCAGGAGAAGGACAATTCGGCGAAAATAATTTCTTTGGAAGAGTGCAAACAGTATTTTACCTCTAAACCGGACTTTTCCTATACATCCGTGTTTACGGTGACAGGTACTACCAGCATGTCCATTGAGGGAGACTTTTTCATGTGGAGTTATGGTGATACCAAAATCCCATTCCGGTATTATCAGGGAGATATTTACGTTTCCGGCACCAATGAAGCAGTGATCCCCAAGATGATTGAGGTTGCGGGTGAATTGGGTGCGGATGTGTTGGAAGGGTAAGAAAAGGCAGCCGAGGGCTGCCTTTTCTAATTGTATAGGAAATTATGCAAATGCCGATTTGTGGATAAGTGATGTAGAATGACGAAGTCGATTTTCGGCTTCTCAGACTCTGTCAGCTCGCAGGGCACTCGCTGTAAGCGCGGAAAACGCGCTTATTTGTTGGGGCGCTCCTGAATAAGCGCGTTTTTCGCGCTTATACAGAACGAACTCGCAGGATGGTCAGCTGAGAAGTCGATTATCGGCATCTCAGACTCTGTCGGCTCGCAGAGCGCTCGCTGTAAGCGCGGTTTTCGCCTAAATGAATGGATCAAGTCTTGTCATTTATCGGACCAGATTCTATTTTCATGGAAACCCATCGCTTAGTTAAAGGTCAGCCATATGCTTTTTAACTTGGGATAATGTGGTATTATTGAAGTCGGATATTTGTTCTTTTTAAGAAAAAAAGGAAGGGCCTGGGATTAGATGCTAAAATATACGATACTAGCTTTTATGCTTGTTTTCTTATTTATTGGTTGTGAGAGTAATAAGAAAAGCGTGGAAAATTCATCATTAGCTACGGCTAGTGAAGTGACTGAATCCCTTAGTCTAATATCGCCATCACCATCTTCAAAAGTCTCGGGACCAGAACAAACTGCTATTGCAACAGCAACAGCAACACCAACAGCAGCAAATATGTCAGTAAATTCAATTATACCTGTTGGTTGGCATATTTTAGAAAAAGTAAAAGGAGAGCCGATACAAGTTGAAGGTGATTTAAACAATGACCGCATTTCAGATATCGCGGCTATTATTGAAAAGACGTCGAATGATAAAGAGGCACCTCCTAGATCACTTTTAATTGCATTCGGTACTAAGGATCATACTTATACGATCTCTATTATTGCTGATAAAGTAGTTTTAAAGGCAGACGAAGGTGGAGTTTGGGGAGACCCATTCGAGAGCCTTACCATAGATAGGGGATCAGTCGTCATAAGCGACTATGGTGGAAGTAATTGGAGATGGTATAACAAATATAGATTTAGGTACCAGGATCATGATTGGTTTTTAATTGGAGCTACGATGGGAACTTATTTTACAGGCACAACAACAAGAGAAAATGCAGATGAGGACGATTATAACTTATTGACCGGAGAATACATAACAAGAAAAACGGATGAACAAGGCCATATAAAAACAACAAAAGGAAACAGAGGAAGAAAAGAACTGGTGAGATTAAAGGATTTTAATATAAATGATATGTAGTGTCCAATTCTAAAAGAATGGAGTGATAGGAATGGATTGCCTCGGGTGTCGAATTTCTAATGGGATGGAGCCAAACGGACGGCATTTCTATATGCCAGAACGGCGGAGTGTTTAACGACTTAACGCATTATCATATGCACATTATTCCAAGAGATAAAGGTGACGGGTTCACCTGGAGCGAACCGCTATTCCCTAACGGTGCAGAATGCAAGGGGTCGGGATGGTGCTTCCGATCTCTTTGTGCTGCCTAAATGTCGACAAAATAAGCGTTTCGCTCATCTATAAAGTGACAAACATTTATCCAATTCAAGCTTATAATGGTTATAAAAGATTCAGAAGTCCTGCTTCTCATTTACAGACACTTGGGAGGGATGGTCAATATGGACAAGCAGTTCATAAAGAGGTTACACACACTTAATCGTCGCGACGAATTGAGATCAAGACTACTAATTGAAGGGATTAAACTCACTCTCAAACGAAAAAAGAAATCGAATTTATTTAGTAGGTTTTTTAATAACAAAAAGAAACCGGTTATTGCTAAAGGATGGAACTGAAATTAAGCGAGTGGCGCGTTAAAGCTGAGAAAACCTCCAGACGTCGGTGAGACGCGTTCGGAGGTTTTTTTCGTCCATGGATACGATATGGATATTGTGAAATGATAAGATCTATAACCAAAATATTCAGCCCTCTACAAAGCGAAAAGGAGGTTGGTCGGTTTGCCTCAGATAGATATGCCATCGTTAATGCTAATTCTTCTGGCTTTGCTTGGTGTCATCAGCCGCAACAATTCAATTACGATTGCTGCCGTCGTACTTTTGCTTATTCGCGTCGTCAATTTGCACCAAGTCTTCCCGTGGATTGAGAAGAATGGACTCTCGCTTGGTATCATTATCCTGACGATTGGGATTTTATCGCCTCTGGCCAGCGGCTCGATCAGCATCAAGGAGCTTTACCAGTCCTTCTTGCACTGGAAATCGATTGCAGCCATCGTCGTTGGCGTGTTGGTAGCGTATCTAGGCGGACGCGGCGCTCTTTTGATGTCCGGTAACCCTACAATCGTAACAAGTCTTGTCATTGGGACAATAATAGGCGTGGCCTTTCTAAAAGGTGTGCCTGTTGGTCCGTTGATAGCTGCTGGAATATTATCACTGCTGATTGGGAAATGACAGCCAAGCCTTGAAAGAGTATATAATTACGACTTGACTATAGGAGTTTCTTATACTATAGTAAACCCATCGGAATTAACTTAACTGACTCGTCAGTTAATGGAAGGGAGTTCATGAAACTGGCATCTTTAGTGAATGAAGAACAGCTTCGAGAGCAGGTTCTGATGAACACAGCATTAGAGCTATTTGCACGCAAAGGATATCACAACACGAAGATTTCCGACGTGGTCAAAGCAGCTGGCGTGTCGCAAGGAACGTTTTACTGGTACTTTGAAGGCAAAGAGCAGCTCGCGGTCCGCCTGATCGAGAATGGCAAAGAGAAGCTAACGAAAGTGATTGAACAAGGCTATCGCAAGCATGCGGGCTCTGTAGATGATATGGTTAGCTCATCTGCAAGATTGTTGACGGATTTGTTCGAGTTCGCCGATCGCAACCGGAATTTGATGGCATTTTTACTTATCAAAGGCCAGGGCGCAGACCCCTTGATCCGGGAAGCTGTTTCGGAAACGTGGATCGCATTCGAGGAAGCCTTCAAGAACAATGTAAACCGAGCCATCGAGCTGGAGATGCTTCCACATTTTACAGACGTATCTCTTCGTGTAAACATACTCGTCTCTTTAATTACAGGCGTTCTTACCAAGTGGTTGTTCGGACCTATGCACGATGTTGATTACACATCCGCATACACGCCTTCGGAAATTGCTGAGGAAACGGCACGGTTCGAATTCCGGGGATTGTTAGGTTAGTAAATAAAATATCATATAGGGGTGTATCAAAATGACAGTTAAGGTTAAACAATTAGTTAAAGCGGCATCATTACTTACAGTCGTGGGTCTAGCGTTAGTCGGGTGTGGAAAAACAACACAACAGCCGGCGGCAAGTCCCACAACCGATTCTAAAAACACACCAGCCGTTTCTCCGGCTTCAGCAAACTTGCTTGAGCAAATCAAGAAAAACGGCAAAATCAAAGTGGGCTTGATGGGTACCTACGCTCCCTACAACTTTTTGAATGATAAGAAAGAAGTAGACGGCTACGATGCCGACATCGCTAAGGGTGTCGCGAAGAAGCTTGGTGTACAAGCTGAATTCATTACCGGTGAATTTTCCGGCTTGATTGAAGGTTTGCAAAAAGATAAATACGACGTATTGATAAGCCAGGTGACCATTACCGAAGACCGCAAGAAAACAATGGATTTCTCCAATCCTTATATTAAAAACTCGGTTAATGTCGTTGTTAAGGGCGATAACAACACGATCAAAGCGATTGAGGATTTCAAAGGCAAAAAGATCGGTATCGGTCTCGGTACGAACGATGAGAAATATTTGCGCGATGTGGCTATGCCGAAGGTCGGAAATTTTGAAATCGCCACGTACAACGATGTCATTTCGTCCTTGATGGACCTGAACACCGGAAGAATTGACGCGACCATCAACAATATCTTTGCCTTGAAGCCTCTCATGGATAAAAACAAGCTGAACATTAAAGCGGTCGGAACGCCGATCAAGGAAGATTTCGCAGGTGTAGCTACCCGCAAAAACAATCCGGAGTTGGTGGAAGCCATCAACAAAGCCTTAAGCGATATGAAAACCGATGGAACGCTTAAAGAAATTCACCAAAAATGGTTTGGTGTCGATCCGAACTTTTAAGTAATTGGAATATATCGGGGACCCCGCAAAGTAATGTATAAACACTTGTCGAAGTTAGCCGAAGAAGCTTGACCGCTTTAAGCGGAAAGTTTAAACGCCGACCGAGCTTGCGCTCGGAGCGGACGGACTAAGCTTCGAAGCAATACGTCACTTTGTGGGGAGATATAGGGATCTTTGATTGGAGGTCAAAGTCTCACATTTTTAGGAGGCCGCAAGAATGGAACTCGTTTTAGATAACTTAGGCTTTCTTTTCAAAGGCGCATACTATACCCTGCTTATCACAATCGTCTCGATGTTCTTTGGATTTTTTATCGCTCTGTTCGTAGCCATCGCCCGGTTAAAAGGAAATCGGCTGATCAGTACTTTGGCCAGAGGGTATGTGTCCATCATCCGCGGAACCCCGATCATTGTGCAAATCTTCATTATTTATTATGGTTTACCTGATTATGGGATTACATTTGGGCCGATCACAGCGGCCTATATTTCACTTAGCATTAATATAGGCGCCTATTTATCTGAGACATTTCGGGGCGCGATTCTGTCTGTGCCTAAGGGTCAGACGGAAGCGGCTTTATCCCTGAACATGTCCCCTTGGCAGACGATGCGCAAGATTATTCTTCCGCAGGCAGCCCGAGTGGCGATTCCCCCTATGGGTAATACATTTATAGGAATGCTGAAAGAGACTTCGCTCGTTTCCATTGTGACAGTAACGGAGCTGCTGCGCTCAGCCCAACTGCTTATCGCGCAATATTATATTGCCATGCCTTTTTACATTTCCATTGCTCTCATGTACTGGATAATGAGCATGTTCTTTTCCAACATTCTTAACCGCATCGAGAAAAAATTATCAAAGGCATATTAAGGGTGTGATGGGTTTGATAGAAGTAAACCATCTGAATAAACGGTTCGATGCTTTGACAGTGCTGCAGGATATAAACCTCCGCATTCATTCTGGGGAAATTGTAGTCCTCTTAGGTCCTAGTGGTTCAGGGAAAAGCACGCTGCTTCGATGCCTGAACGGTCTAGAAGAGCCTAACGCGGGATCGATTCGTGTGGACAACATCCAGTGGGATAATTCGATGAATGCTCCGACGAAGAAAAAAGCCATCCGGGAACTTCGTAACTTAACCGGTATGGTTTTTCAATCTTTTAATCTATTTCCGCACTTGACCGTCCTGGAAAATGTGATTACGGCTCCAGTAACCGTGAAAAACATGCCTAAGGAGCAGGCGATTGAACTGGCCGAGTCATTGCTTCATAAAGTGGGCTTGGCCGAGAAAAAGCATGAATATCCTTCCCGGCTCTCCGGCGGCCAGCAGCAGCGGGTTGCGATTGCCCGTGCTTTGGCGATGCAGCCTCAAATTATGCTATTCGACGAGCCGACCTCGGCACTTGATCCGGAATTGACCGGCGAAGTTTTGGCGGTTATGAGGCAGCTGGCTAACGAGGGCATGACGATGATTGTGGTCACGCATGAAATGAAATTTGCACAAGAGGTTGCGAATCGAGTTATCTTTATGAGTGAAGGCGTCATTCAGGAGGAAGGAGCCCCGGAGCAATTTTTTGTCCAACCGCAAACCGAGCGGGCGCGCAAATTTTTGCGACAGATGGCCCAGGAGCCTGTTTAACATACGGAGATAGGAAAACCTAATCCGAAGGAGTTGAGATTGTGGCCCACATGGCTGAAGATCATTTAAAAACCATTTCAGAGCGAGCGAGATTGATCATGGAGAACGAACAGATCGACGCTCTTGTTTCTTCTAGCTGTGAAAACTTTTATTATCTTTCCGGTCACCAAAGCGCATTCATGTATACCTTGCGTATGAGTGAAGTTGCACTCGCCGTCCTGTTTCGTGATCCTAGCCGTAAGACGATCTTGATCATGAACGATTTTGAAGCGGCCGGTGTCGCGAACGATCTTTCAGGGTACGAGGTCCGAACGTATCCCACCTGGGTGGATGTTGATGACCCGCTGGGTCTGATCGGCGGCAAATTTCAAGGAAAGCGGCCGGTCTCCCCCCAAGCGGAGGAAATGTTCAGGGTGCTGGGTCAGGTGCTCGCTGAGTATGGAGCCTCCCGCGGGAAAATCGCTGTCGAGCTAAGCTCGATGCGATACCCGTCTGTCATGGCGTTACGGCAAGCCTGCCCCGGAATATCCGAGTTGGTGGAAGCTAGTCCTATCTTTACCAAGCTGCGTGCGATAAAAACCCCGTGGGAGATCGAACAGCTGCGCAAAGCTTGCCATTATGCAGAGGAAGGCATCGTTGCAACGATACGTGAAATAGAGGTAGGCATCTCCGCCGCGGAGATTGTTGAAACCTTCCGCAAGGCCTTGATGCGATATCCGGATGGGTCGACCGCACGGTTTCATATGGTTTCCGTAGGAGCCAATTTTGCTCCTGCGCATGTATTTGACACTCGTCCAAGTGAGCGGGGGGATCTGATTAAATTTGACGTGGGTGTCGATGTGGCCGGATATGGCTCCGACATCGCCCGCACTTTCGTGCTGGGTCCTCCTTCGGATTTGGCGAAGCGAATTTACAGCGCACTAAGGGTGGGACATGACCGTCTTCTGCAGATCATCGAGCCAGGAATGCCGATGAAGAATGCCTTTGAGGAGGTCATGAATCTGATTCGCTCCTCAGGTCTTCCGAATTACAACCGCGGTCATCTCGGCCACAGCGCGGGTCTAAGCCTCGCCGCAGAAGAAGCGCCTTTCATTAGTCCATCAGAGGCTACAGTGTTTCGTCCGGGCATGGTGATTTGCTTGGAGACGCCATACTATGGTCACGGTTTAGGTTCGATCATGATTGAGGATATGGTCCTTGTCACAGATAATGGCTGTGAGCGGCTGAATCGGCTAACTACGGATCTTATTTCGCTTTAAAATATAAACCGGTTTGTGCCCTTATATTGGGTATGAACCGGTTTTTTATAGGAAGGACTTCCCCGAGGGACGGGCAGGGGAGTTTTAATACTACAGAAACTTTCCGAAGTGATGGGCAGAATGCGTGGTAAAATTATTATCAGATGAAGTAAGGTAAGAGATGGGGGATCATGCATGCCAACCGTTTATGTTTTATCGGGACCAGCGGGAGTTGGAAAATCAACGACTTCAAGGACATTGGTAAATTCCTTAAAAAACAGTGCCTATATTTCAGGTGATGATATAAGCCATATGCATGTTAATGGTCGTGAGAAGCCATGGGAAAGCAAAGTAGAGTTATCTCTCATTTGGACTAATATCTTGAGTCTTACTAAAAATTTCATTACCAATGAAGTTGATGTTGTTATCGATTATGTTACTTTTCCTGAAGAAGCCCATTGGTTAAAAGATAAGTTAGAGGAATTTAAAGTTCATGTTGTCTATGTGGTTTTGTGGACAGATATAGAAACGCTCTTAAAAAGAGACCAATTAAGAATGAAAGAACATCAAATGGGAGAACGATGCTTGATACTAATTAATGAGTTCAAAAATTCAGGGTTAGACTCAAAGCATTTGCTCGATACAAGTAAAAAAAGCGCAGAAGATTTGGAACAGGTCATAGAAGAAATTATGAACAATAAACAATTCAGATTGAATGGATAGACTCGGAAAAATACTTCTAAAACTGAGGTTCATTTCATTTTATCAAAACCTACATGGAAAATAATCATCAATAATCCGGTATAGGGTACCGACATCAGCAAGCCGAATAACGGTTTGCGATAATGAACACGCAGCATGATAAACATGATCATATCGAACAACGATGACCAAAGCAGGTTCCATCCGTTGTGATACGTGATTGATCCCAACTTCACAGATACAAATTCAAGCAAAACAAAAATACCAGTGAAAAAGATGATGTAATAAGCCTGGGAAAGAAGCTTGTGATTTCGCGGGTAGTTCGATAGGTATACCCAAGTCGATATAGGCATGCCTATCAGAATAAGCAGTAGGATTGGAATCATAGCAATGGGAAGACCATTCGGCTCCATTTGCCAAAGTTGATATTGATAACAGATCAACTCATAGAGACCATTGCATAACGCGGCAAAGAGGAGTGTTGGATAGTACTGCGCCCAATTTCGATCCGCAAACCGAAGAGCTGCTAGTAACCATAAAACCGAGTATAAAATCGCAACCAAGGGATCTCGAACTCCTTTATTTATGTTGAGTCCTTATTATTCCAACTTTCCCAGCGATCATACAAAAGCAGTCTAAAACTAGATTTTCTAGTTTTGGACTGCTCTTTGTTTTCCTTTGAAGTTATTACTTAATCACATTAACGTTTGTTTGTGGACCCGCAAGATCACTTGAATCATCTGAGACCAAAGGAGCTGAAACCAATTTCGCCTCTTCGCGAAGTAGATAGCCAAAAAATAAGATGTAGTATGACACGATGATGAAGAAGACACCTGCGGTCAGCGGGTCTTTGGTAAATTGAGTGGGATCTACCGGATTCATGTTTGCTGAGTTGGTTGAAAGATTGATAAAGGCCAAGCGATAGACGATCCGGCCAAGAAATAGCACCAGAACCGTAATTTCAACCCATAAGTGAGTGCGATAATACCATCCGTCTGTGCGATGTTCGAAAAGGGTGTGGCGAATCGCGATAAGCCCGAGTGCGATACCTGCCGCTAGGCCGATAATATAACCAATGAAATGGATGGGGTGAACGAAGCCTAGCAGGAAGATGACGGCTCCGAGGATACTAAAGAGTGTGAGACGGAATTTAAGTCTGCCCCGGGATAACTTTTGAAAACCAATGGTTCGCTTCGCTCTTCGATAAATAAAAAAGCCAATGAGTAGGAAAGGAATGGCATAGTGCAACCAGTTTTGCATGAGAGTTCCTCCAAGAGAATCGTAGTTTTTCTTATTGTAGCAAATTTAGGCAGTTTGTCAGAGAAAAAAATTATTCCGTTTACAAAAAACTGTCATACACTTAATAGTAGCGCGATAAACTTACTATTACACACAAAAGCAACGCAAGGAGTTGACAGTCAATGGCTCTAATCACCCATGTTAATGTATGTAATACAGAGAATGAAATTTACTGCTGTCTTCGAAATAAAATTGTGAAGCTTGACGCCCAACAGAAGGAGCAATTTTGCAGTGGATGTAAAATGTTTGCCGGTGATGCCGATGAACATGGAATTGGTGTATCCTGTGTATGGGAAGATGTACGCGTCGTTAGCAATCCGCATATCGCTGTGGATCCGCTGGAGGAGTTTATTCAAAATCAAATTCGCCAAGTGCCGCCCGAGGGTCCGGCTTCATTTCTATATACGACAGAATGGTAAAACACATCCTCTTTGATTTTGATGGGACACTGGTCGATTCTAGAGCATTGCTTGTTAAGCTTTATAATGAAATGGCCGTGCAGTATCAATTTCGCAGGATTCGAGATCAAGACCTTGCGCTTCTGAGATCACTTTCGATCTCTGAGCGGGTGGATCGCTTAGGAGTTCCGGTACTCCAAATTCCAAAGCTAGTAACGGCCGGAAGACAGCTCTATCAAGAAAATATTCGGACACTTCACATTGTGCCTGGGATGAAAGAAGTTATTGCCAGAGTGTCCTCACAAGGGATGAAAAGCTCCATACTCTCTTCCAATTCCGAGGCAAATATTCGTCAGATTCTTAAAAATAACAAGCTGGATGGCGCGTTCAAGGAAATCATTTCGGCTAAGCATATTTTTGGCAAGCATCATTCCATTCGCAAAGTGATGAAACAATGGGGAACTTCCCCCTCGCGGATGATCTATGTTGGAGATGAATTAAGGGATATCGAGGCTTGCAGGAAATTAGGCGTTCCCATAGTTGCCGTGACATGGGGCTATGATTCTCAGCATTTATTGCTCAGCGGAAAGCCCGATTACTTAGTAAACTCTCCCGGAGAACTGCTAAAAACACTTCTGTCCTTAACCTAATAGGATGGTAAAAGAGGAGCAAATAGCTATCACAGACACAGTCTGAGGTAGTTATTTGTGTTTGTTTTTGTATGTGTTATCCTCAACATTCGCAGTCGAGTGGTGTCATCATGTAAAATAGATCTAGGAAGCGATATTTGCGGGAGGAGGCGTCTAATGTTATTTTATCTCATCATATTCGTAGTGACTGCTGTGGATCAAATTACGAAGGTGTGGATTCGGTCTATCCTAAAAGTAGGCGAATCTATGCCGTTTTATAAAGACTTGATTTCATTTACGCATTATCAAAATAGTGGAGCAGCGGGCAGTTCGCTTCAGGGCTCAGCCCGTTATTTAGGAATTCTAGCCGTTGTGATTATTGCTGTTATTTTGTATTACCGGAACAAAGGAAGCTTTCAAGGATTTTTCAAAGAGTGTGGTGCTGCTTTTTTCGTGGGCGGGGCGATTGGTAATGGCATTGAACGCTTATTATTTGGCAAGGTGACCGACTTCATCGTGTTTCGTTCTGGCCATGGTGTGATGAATTTGGCTGATTTAGCGATTAATTTGGGTGTGGTGTTTTTTGTAGTGGATATGTTTCTCTATTATAGGCATAAGCTGCTACCAAAAGAGAAAAATTTTCAATAAAGTAGGTATATTAAACTATATAGGTAGATCAAAAGTACCATTTGTGATATCCTTCAAGTAGACGGTTTTTGTTCGAGAATACGTTAAACTGGAGGATGGTAATATGCCGGATAAACAGATATTAATCGATGAATTTTTTGCAATGATTCGAAAATTGACGCGTACGGGTGCTGATATTATGTTAGTGAGGGATTTTTTCTGGAAAGCTTCCGAAATCCGTTCATTTATCCCTCCAACGGTAGAATTCATGACGGTTCTTAAAACGTATAACGCAGTCTTGTTTCATGAATTCCGAAAATCACTTGTACCAAATACGAGTATGCATATGTTAGCCAATGTCCACATGGAAGCGGGAGAAGCGCTCATTAGTTTGGGTATTACGAGTTTGGAGCAGCTTCAACTAGCGATAAAAGGAACAGTAGCTGTGAGTAGTAAATAGAGTTAAACCAAGCGATGACGCTAGTCTCGCTTGGTTTTTTTGTTTGGTCTGCCTTGGGAGTGATACCGAATTCTGGTTTCATTGCGTATGTATCAATCAAGGAGAAGTGTTAAAACATGTATTACACCTTACAAGCGCCCACTTACGTCCCGTATCAAGGTTACCTGGGGCATTTCGCACGTAGTGAAGATATGGTGCTGAAAATAATTCTTCAATCCATTGCTGGAGAAAGAAATGATGAGCTCTTCTATCAAGAGTTGATAAGGCTTGCCCCTACGGAGAAAGAAAAGGAAGTTATCATAGGCATTAGAGATGACGAGAGAAAACATAATCAAATGTTTCGAAATATTTATACACAACTTACGGGTACAGCACCTACCGAAATAGAAGCGACGGAGCCGATTGAACATGTTAGTGATTACTTAAGCCGTATTGAAAGTGCATTATTCGGTGAATTAAAGGCGTTTGAAAAGTATCGCACCCTATATTTGAACATTCGACCAGTATACCGCGATATGTTATTTGAAATCATGACCGATGAGATTAAGCACGCTAGTTACTATAACTGGCTATACGCGAGAAACAATAGATAAAAGATATGGCCTTCGATGCCTCTCATAGCAATATAAATACCCCAGGAGCTTTATTAATGGCGCACTGGGGTATTTGATGTGTCAAGGTAGAAAACCATTGGTTGCACGCATGCTATTCGTCTTTCTTCTGCTGCAGCGCAGCCATCAATTTGTCAGCGAGCGAGCTGCCCAGCTGAGCTTGATCGGAGAACTTCTCGATCAGCTGACGGTTGGCTTTGGCAGAGGCGCGACGGCCGCCGCCGGTGGATTCGTTGTCTATTTTCTCCACGACGTTGCATGGACGGCATTGAAAATACTTGCCGGATTTGCCGGTGTGGATCTCCATTTTTTTGTGACACTGCGGGCAACGGTGGTTGGTCAATTGTCCGTCCGCTTCGCGCTTATAGGAACATTCGCGGCTGGAACAAACGAGATAACGGCCTCGTTTCCCCTTGACCTCTTGAAGAAACTCCCCGCAATCCGGACATTTGCTGCCCGTTAAATTATGCGGCTTATAGGCCGCAGAACTTTTCTTGACCTCATCGACCAGCTCGGCTGCTTTTTTGCGAATGCCGCTTAGGAATTGCTCCATGCTTCCTTTGCCTTTGGAAATGCGTTCTAGCTCCAGCTCCCAACGGGCTGTAAGCTCTGGAGAACGCAGTTCCTCCGAAGCAAGCTCTATGAGCTGAGTGCCCTTGCCAGTCGGAACGAGTAAGGAGCCTTGACGTTCAATGGTGTCGGAAGATACCAGCTTCTCGATAATATCAGCGCGAGTAGCAGGCGTGCCGAGGCCCCATTTTTCCATTTGGGAAAGCAAGGAAGCTTCGTTGTACCTGGCAGGCGGTTTCGTCTGGCGGCTTAATTGACGGGCGTTTCGGACAGTTACGGCGTCTTTTTCGGCAGCTTGGGGCAGCAGCTGAGCAGAGTCGTCATCAGACTCGGTTTCTTCCCGATCTGGATCGATGAAATCAGTGGTTCCATACACGTCTTTCCAACCGGCTTCTTTCACCACTTTACCTGATGCATAGAGCTTTTCTCCAGCAATCTCCACAGTCAACTTGGTTTCATCATAGCGGCAGGGACCAGAGAACAAGGCTAGGAATCTCCGCAAGATGAGATCATAGAGACGGCGTTCGTCAGCGCTTAAGGTAGAGAGTGAAATGGCTTCTCCAGTAGGAATAATCGCATGGTGGTCGCTGACCTTGGTATCGTCGACAATGCGTTTCGTAATGTTTAACGGTTTGCGTATAAAAGGAGCGGCTAGCGCTGCATAGGGGCCAATAGCTGCGCCCTTAAGCCTGCCAAGCAAAGTCGGTACCATGTCCGAGGTCAAATAGCGCGAATCGGTACGCGGATAGGTGACCAACTTGTATTGCTCATACAATCTTTGCAGCACATTTGAAGTCTGCTTGGCTGAGAACCCAAACTTGCGGTTGGCATCGCGCTGCAATTCGGTTAGGTCATAAGCAAGCGGATGCGGAATCTGCTTCTCGGTTTTCTGCACGTGCAGGATTCTGCCGCTCTGGCCCTGCAGCTTTGCTTTTAAGGCATCTGCGCGCTCGCGGTCAAAAATGCGCGTATCGCCTGTTTTGGGGTCTCGCCACACCGCGCGGAAAGAGCCCAGATCGGCTTCGATCAACCAATAGTCGACGGACCGGAAATCCCGGATTTCCGCCTCGCGGCCCGTCATCATTGCCAGCGTAGGCGTCTGCACACGCCCAGCAGATAAGGACGCGCCGAACTTGCTGGTCAGCGCGCGGGTGACATTCAGGCCGATCAGCCAATCGGCCTCGGATCGACAGACGGCTGCTTGATACAGCCGGTTGTAGTCCGTTCCAGGCTTTAGCTGCGCGAAGCCTTCGCGAATCGCCTGATCCGTCTGCGACGAGATCCAAAGCCGTTTGAACGGCTTCTTCCAGCGGATCAGCTCCATAATCCAGCGCGCGACGAGCTCGCCTTCGCGCCCCGCATCCGTCGCAATGACCAGCTCTGCAAGGTCACCCCGGCGGCTGAGCTGTTCGATCGCACGGTACTGCTGCGACGTTTCCTTCATCACCTTGAGCTTCATGCGCTCAGGGATGATGGGGAGATCTTCCAGGTTCCAAGTTTTGTACTTGGGATCGTAATCATCGGGCTCGGCAAGGGTAACGAGATGGCCCAGTGCCCAAGTGACGACATATTTGGCACCTTCATAATGGTGTTTTTGCTTTTGGTTGCATCCAAGGACACGGGCAATTTCTTTGGCGACGCTTGGTTTTTCGGTGAGTACAAGAATTTTCATAGGAAAAATGACCTCATTTCTGCTTACAAATTAGCATAAGCGATAAAAGCACGCTTTTCAATGCGCTGCAGTTCGAAACGAAAGAGCTGTCCCAAGAGGGTTATATAAAACTAGAGGGGCATCACCTTAATCGGTTATACGTATCCATGAGGACTTCCGCCAATAACAAGGAGGTCCTTTAGGGGCAGAGTTGATCTTAACGGAACGACGAGGCGCTAAATTGGTTAAAATAAGCTGAAAATTGAATGAGCGGAACGAGACGGCCTTATTTGATGAAATTTGAGCTATCCGAAGCTAAAAACAACGAAATAGCATCGCTACGTTCCGCGTTTGCTTGAATTAGCGCATATTCGCGTAAATAGCGTCACTACGTTCCCCCTCTAAATGTATTTATCATTTTTGGGACAGAAGCTGCGGAGCGAAGAAGGCTATGAACTATCCGTAAGTCGTATGATAGAGCCCGAGAGTTTGTTTGGTCGATTTGAAAAGCTACCGAGGATTTCGACTATTCCTGCTTTGAGGCTTGTTAAAATTAGCCTTGAGGTTGGGTGGCTTTTCCTTGGGAATAAGTCTTGTTTAAAGAAAAGAGGGCTGTCCTCAAGTAGACTACTTTTGAGACAGCCCCTTTTTATTTTACAAAAAAAGGAGAAAATTGTCTGTTCTTGTCCCAATATAAGGGTATAATGATGAAATAAGGGATGAAGAGGAGCAAAAATCTGAATGAGACCCATGTTTTCTTATTTTACTAATCAAACAATAAAAATGAGGTTTCAATTATGGATCGTAGTTGTCATTGTGACACTAACCCTCTCAATAATTGTCCCTTTTTATTTTATAGAGAAGAAAGATCGCTTAGATGAAGCTGAGAATCAGTTAAAGCAAGTCATTACCTTGCAAAGTCTGTATATCGAAAGATGGAATAAGGAAAAACTGGATACAATTAATCGCTTCGCCCTATCTGACCATGCAAAATTTCATGAAATAGGCGAGTTGAAAAGAGAATTTCAAGATTATTCACGCGTGAATTCTGAATTCTTGTCGATTGCTTACGTGGAAAAAGACGGATTTATTCGTTCGGATGCAGATCCTGCTATTTCGTATTATGTTGGAGATAGGCAATATTTTAAACAAGCGCTTGAGAAGAAAAGCTTTATCTCCGGCGTTATCATATCCAAAGATTCAGGAAAACCCGTCATAACCTTCTCTGCCCCCGTGCTTGGCGACCATAATGATTTCAAAGGTGCTGTGCTAGGAATTGTAACCCTGGAAATGCTGAATAGTTTAATGAAGCAGCTAAGTTTTGGTGAAACTGGGGAAGTCTATGTGTTGGATTCGGAAGGGAATGTTGTCACAGCCTCAAATGATACAAGCAAAAGCGATGAATTCGTCAATGTCCTGATGAAAACTGAAATCATGCAAAGAGCCAAGACAGGAAGTACTTCGAATGATTCCTACATCGGATTTCGCGGTGAGAGGGTATATGGTCAGTATAAATGGTCTGCGGAAAAAAGCTGGGTTGTCGTAGGTGAGATCACGCAGAGAGAAGTGTTTCAGAAACTAAATCAATTAAGCCTTGCGATTATTATCATTTCGCTTATTGCACTGATTCTCAGTATCGGTGCAGCCGTTACAATTGCCTCTAAAATTGAGAGGCCGATTCGATACTTGCTTCGCGGAACCAAAATTATTCAGAATGGGAACTATGACTACCAGATTGATGCGGATAAAATTCGAATGGCTCCGATTGAATTACGGCAGTTGGTCAATACATTCAACCTGATGTCTGGCAAGCTCAAGGCGAATATTTCCCTACTGGAGCATTCCGCACTGGTGGATCAATTGACAGAGATTCCTAATCGCCGTTATATGATGCAAGAAGGAAATAAACAGCTTCAAGCTTGTATTGCTGCTGGGCAAATGTGCACAGTCATGATGTTCGATATTGACCATTTTAAGAAAATCAATGATACCTATGGGCACTTGGTGGGTGATCGCGTTCTTCATCACGTTGCTTCTATACTACAGCGGCATTCGGGAACAGACACGATTGTTGCACGATATGGAGGCGAAGAGTTTATCCTTCTTGCTATGCGTAAAAATGCTCAAGAAAGTGTTAGCTTGGCAGAGGATCTGAGACGGCATATCTTGGAAGAACCGTACTCGGACGAGCGGGTTACTGTACAACTAACTGCGAGCATAGGTGTGGCTGAATATTCTCCTAGGCTGGTGTTCGGTACGATGGTGCTTGAAGATATGGTTTCCAGAGCAGATCATGCCCTCTATCGCGCGAAATCCGGTGGACGAAACAGAGTAGAACTAGATCGATGACAGCTATTGATCTAGTTTTTTATGTGTGAAAATGGATGGTCAGAAATTTGAGGGTTTAGTGTATAATAGTCAAAGAGTATTCGAATTACCAACATTTAGGGGGTCCTCCATGCAAAACGCATCATTAAGTCCAATGGGAATTGGTAGAATTTTAGATCGCAGTTTCCAGTTGTACCGTAAGCATTTTATAACATTAACAATCATCATGCTAATCTTATTCGGTCCAATTTATATACTAATGGATTGGCTTTCGTTTCAGGATACGGCAAGTACGTCTTCATCCATTCTTGATCAGATTCGCAGCGGAGCTTCCATCAAGGAAATGTTTGGAAACGGGACTTTCCTGCAAAATAAACCGAATCCGCAGGACACATGGAAAACACTTGTCTTAGTATTGGTTCTACTGCCTGTCCTGTTTTTTGGTATTTTGCCAGTCTCGACGGCTTCTGTCGTACATCTAGTTAGAGCAAGCCTCTTTGGCGAGGAGCTACCTGGAGTTGGACAGTTACTGCGAAAATCGTTCCGTCGTTTTTGGCCGCTAGCAGGCAGCACGTTCTTGGATGTCCTCATTATGTGCGGAATTTACATAGGTCTTGCAATTATTATTGTTATTTTTGCTATTGTCTTTGCGATAGGAGGAAGTTTCTCAAGTGCAGTAGGAGGAATTAGTGGAGGCGCGGTAGCTTTAACCATCCTATTCTTCAGCATCCTTGGTCTAGGAGTACTTTTCACTTTTACGTATTTTTTGATTCGCTGGTGCTATTATTTGCCTTTTGTAGCGTTAGGTGAGGAATCTGTTGGATTAGGCCGCAGTTGGAAATTGACCCGCAAAAGCTTCTGGCGTCTATTTTTGATGTACTTGGTACTTTCGCTCATTTTGTATCTTTTCCTATTCGTAATTCAATTGATTATTGCTGCAGTCTTTGGTTTAGGACTAGGAGCTCAGTTATTACAAAGTTTAATTTCAATCTTGGTTATGTCCCTATGGTTTTTGCCCTATGCGGTAAGCTTTTTCGATCTCAAGGTTCGCAATGAGGGGCTGGGACTTGAATCGTTGATTGAAAATACCATACAAACTTCTCCAACGGAACCAGCGGAAGATCTGGAGCCGTTTGATATTTTTGAAGATCTTCGTCCGATAGACTTGGATAAAAAGAATGATTAATGCAAGTTTAGCTACTTCTTTGCAAGAAGATAAAGAACAATTAAAACAAATCTTGAATCAAGGCGAATACACGGTTTATGAAGTCAAAGAGGACAGCTCATTCTGGGAATGGGTGAGGCCGCTTTTTCGTAAAATACGGAGCTTGCTGCCAGATTTTCAGGTTTCTGATTCGCTCACGGACTGGCTGACAGTTGGGGTTGTCGTTACACTTCTTGGTATTGCTGCATTCGCAATTTATTGGTTCGTGAAGCAAATCGTTTGGCAAAAGCGCATCCGCTCTGAAGCTTACTTGCCTGTAGGAGAAATAAGTCGTTCTTATCGCTTCTATTGGCAGCAAGCAGCTGAACTAAGGGGAACTGGTGACTTCCGAGAGGGCGTGCGATCGGTCTTTCTGTCGCTTTTGTTCTTTATGGAAGCTAAACGAATGATCCGTGTGGAGAAATGGAAGACGAATTGGGAGTATGTGGAGGAGCTGAGAGGTTCAGCTTCTTCCTTAGTCCCTTTGTTCCATGATAGTTCGGTTCTGTTTGAACGTATTTGGTATGGCAAGGAAGTTGTAACAGAGGAGCAATTCACTTTCATGTATGAACAGGTTGCCCGTGTTATCGGCAGGGAGGAGGGAGCTGCACATGAGAGGGCTGAATAAGCTTCATGTGGGACTAGCACTCAGCATCCTGATATTTCTCGTATTAGGTTACTGGCTCGTGAAGCCGAAGCTCCCAGACCAACCTCCTTATCTGTCCTTCTCGGCGGATATCGACGGCACGAAAGCGTGGAAAGAGCTGCTGAGTACGAAGCAAAAAGCTGTAAAGGAATGGCGTTTGAGTTGGAAAAACCTTCCTAAAGGTAAAGCGATGCTGTTGGTTGCCGTACAGCCGTCTGGTGTGACCAAGGCCGATCGCGAGCAGCTGCTCGCTTGGGTTCTGAAGGGGAATGATGTTGTTCTGTTTGATCGCAATCCCGAAGGGTGGGAGCCTTGGGGGACTGTTTTGGGGGATAGTGGGACGGGAAGTATGGCGAAGAGTACGAAGGACAGTGCGAAAGAAAGTACGAAAGAAAGTACGAAAGAAAGTACGAAAGAAAGTACGAAAGAAAGTGCATCTGTCTCGACGATTAGGGTCTCGCCGGATTATTCGTCAGCCGGTGGCTTGCTGACGGGGCGGGTGGATACACCGTACCGGATTAAGCCAGGTGGAAATGGGCGAGTGCTGTTTGAAGATGAATACGGCGTGCTCGCCAGCCGTATAGAAGAAGGTTCGGGCAGCATCACCGTGGTGCTGACCCCGAACTGGATGCAGAATGGGACGATTGATCAGGAGTCCCATTTTGAATTGATCTGGCCGCTGTTCGCGAAGCCTTGGGATGCCGTGTGGGTTGATGAGACCCATCACGGCTTAGGGACGAAGCCCGGACTGCTCGCCGTCTATCCCGCGTGGCTCGTGCTCGCGAGCGTGCAGCTTGGTCTCGCGCTGCTGCTGTGGCTCTGGCTGCGCGGCAAACGCTTTGGCCCTGTCTACACGCCGCGGGCGTGGACGGTCCGCCGCGGCGACGAAGGCGTGCACGCCGTCGCCGCTTGGTACGAGCGCCTCGGCTACCAGCACGAGGCGCTTGCGCACCAGCAGCTGTTCCTGCGGCAGCTGCTGCATCAGCGCTGGGGGCTCAGCCCCAGCGCAAGTGCTTTGCAGGCCGCGGAAGCTGCTGCGGGCCGCATGTCTGAGGCGCAGGCGGCGCAGCTCGCGCGCCTTCTTGAGGAGCCGCCTGCTAGCGGCGGCTTAGCTGGGCCCCGCGCTGCGAAGCAGCGGGGCGTGAGCACCCAGGCGTTCGTGCAGCGAACGCGGGAGATGGGCGAAATGATCGCCTACTTGGAGAAGGAGTGAGCGCAATGAATGAGTTAATCCAATCGATGGAGCAGCGCTTGTTCGGCCAAAAGCTGAACATAAGGCTGCTCGTCACCGCCCTATTGGCTGGCGGTCATGTACTGCTGGAAGGTGTGCCGGGTCTAGGAAAGACCAAGATGGCACGCACCCTTGCGGATTTATCGGGCGGCGACTACCGCCGTATTCAATTTACGCCAGACCTGATGCCCGGTGATATTACGGGCAGTGTCATTTATCATATGCAGGATCATTCTTTCACGACGATTCAAGGTCCTATTTTCACGAATGTTTTATTGGCTGATGAAATTAACCGTTCCGGACCGAAGACACAAGCGGCACTGCTTGAAGCGATGGAAGAGCGGCAGGTAACGATTCAGGGGAATACGTACAAGCTGCCTAATCCTTTTTTTGTTGTGGCCACTCAAAATCCGGTCGAGTACGAGGGGACGTATCCGCTTCCGGAAGCGCAGCTCGATCGCTTCTTGTTTAAGCTGGTACTTGACTATCCTGGCGAAGAAGCTGAAGTAGAAATTCTACGCAGCCACGTTCCATTCGGACAGCATCAAGAGGAGTCACTCGCAGCCTTATTAACCCCGGAACGCATCACGGAGCTTCAGCGCAGGCTATCCGATGTGGTTGTGGAGGAATCCTTATTCACCTATATTGCTACCATTATTCGCAAAACTCGCGAGTCAAAACGAGTACAGCTGGGAGCCAGTCCTCGTGCGGGAATCGCCGTGCTGATGGCTAGTAAAGCTTGGGCCTTACTGGATGGACGAACGTATGTGACGCCTGACGATATCAAGCTTGTAGCTCGACCTGCGCTGCGGCACAGACTGCTGTTAACACCGCAAGCGGAATTGGAGGGCGGAACAAGTGACCACATCATCCAAGAGACGCTCGGCTCTATTCCGGTTCCTCGATAAAATCCTGCTTCAGGACTTTATCCTGCCAACGAACCGATTCATTGTACTCGTATTCGTAGGTGCTGTAGTCACGTTAATAGCCTCTATTTTTGATGCCGCGTTACCTGTATTCTGGAGCTGGAATGCGCTGCTCTGCGTGTTAACTAGTGTCGATCTGCTGCTGCTTCCTAAACGCAGCAGTTGGGGAATTCGGCGCAAACTTCCGGATCAGATGGATGTTAGAAGCAGCTTTGAGGTGAGTCTTGAGCTCGAATACGAAGAACAGTCGTCTGTTCACGTTGAATTAATGGACCACTTGCCCCAAACATTCCGTATGGTTCGTAACCATATGAGCGGTGCGTTCCGAGGAACGTCGGCCTCTTTCTTTTATACAACGATGGCTCTTGAAAGAGGGGAATATGTCTTCGAATACGTATACTTGCGCTACTTCGGGGGCATGGGGCTTTGGAAGAAGCAAGTACGATTGAAACAAGTAGATAAGATTGATATCTATCCTGATTTATCGCAGGTACGAGGTGTACTAGGCTCAGTACAGGACGCATTAATTTTAGAAGGCCAACGACTATTCAAAAAGCAGCGTAGCGGTTCGGAGTTTCATTATATCCGTGATTATGTGCAAGGCGACGATATTAGGCATATCAATTGGAAAGCATCAGCTCGCACGACGAAGCTGATGACGAATCTTTTTCAGCCGGAAAAAGGAAAGATTGTGACCCTGGTGCTGGACTGTGGTCGGCAAATGGCGATCGAACTTGAGGGACAAGTGAAGCTTGATCGGACGCTGGAAGCTGCCTTAACACTTGCTGCTGTAGCTCTTAAACAAGGGGATCAAGTAGCGTTAATTGCTTACGCAAGCCAAGTGAAAGTGTACGTGCCAGCTGGGAAAGGGCTTTCGCATCTTCAAGAGTTAACGAGGGCCGTTTATGATCTGCGGACGGATTTCGTGGAGTCGAACACACAAATTGCCTTCTCTCATGTGCTGCGTTTTCTAAAAAAACGCTCGCTTGTCGTGCTATTTTCCGATATGGAAAGTTATCTGTATGATCAAGAGCTGCTGCCTTATGTGCAGCGATTGCGCAGAAGTCACCATGTGCTGCTCTTGTCCTTGCAGGATCCGCTTCTTCATCAATGGGTGCGTATTCGCGCTGAGGATAGCAGCCAAGCTTATCGGCAAAGTATTGCCCACCAATTTACAACAGACCGTTATGCGTATGTAACTAAAATGGCCGGCCGAGGTATTCCGGTGATGGATGTCCCTGCCGACCAACTAACGCTTAGCGCTGTTAATGCGTATTTGGATTTGAAATCGCGAGATCGTTTATAGTGTTAATTGTTTTTGTTTAAATCGTTTGCTAGTGCCATATCCGTAATAAAGTCCGAGTAACAATAAAGTCACTCCGGCTATGAGATATTTGACTTCAAGCGACATCGTGGAAGGCGTAATGTAACCTTCAATAATGCCTGCAATGATGAATAAAGGAATGGTGCCGATCAGGAGCTGGGCGGATTCCTTTGCCGACTCCAGAAAGCGCAGCTTACGCGGATAGGGTCCAGGAACGAAGAACCGATATCCCATATACAAACCGGCGCCGCCAGCGATGAAAATAGCGGTTAGTTCAATAATGCCATGCGGCAATATGTAGGCCCAGAATACATAGCTTTTGCCAGATTGCATGAAAACGGCAGCTAAAGCTCCTACAATAAGTCCGTTGTTTATCATTAAATAGATAGTCCCGATCCCTAGCGTTACACCGCTTATGAAAGCGAGAACGGCGACACGTATGTTATTCGTCATGATGGCAGTGGATACGAGTGGGGAGTGCAGGTCCCCGCGTGGAGCGGCAGTTTTGGAAGGGTCGATACTGTCGGCCATAGCCCCAGGCATGATCACGGATAGATTTAACGGATCGTTCCATACGGACAAGAAGCCCAGCAGCCCGCCAAGCAAAAACAAGAACAGGGCAAAGCCCACAAAAATACTTCTCACGTGAATTAGCGATGGAAAGTAGTGAAGGAAAAACTCCTTCATTTGCTTACTGCTTTTGTTATTTTCTTTATACATCGCATTATGGGCTTGGGATACGAGATGATTCAAATATAGGGTTGTTTCATCCGCAGGCATGTGAGTTTGTAAGGTAGCAAGATGCGCGGATGCGACTTTGTAAAGTTCAGTGAATCGATTCACATGGCTGGCCTGCAACCTGCTCTTTCGCTTATTAAGCTGAATCAGCAGCTGCTCAAGCTCTGTCCATTGCGATTTATGTTCTCGAATAAAGCGCGAGATATTCATGGGGGACCTCCTAAGCATTAACCTAGAGTTTTTGTAGAAAACTTGCATCGTAAGCATTATCATATCATTTTGCTTGTTCAGTTTAGCATATCAGTGACATTCGTTACCATAATTTTGAAATCGTAAGGAGATGCTATGAACGAGTCTCTGGATAAAGAACTAACCATCGTTACACCTGAGCAGGTGCAATTGCAATTTCAAACCGCAGGCATTGGCAGCAGGGCGTTAGCGCATTTACTTGATGGTTTGATTTTGCTTGTGATGAATGGGCTTTTATTCCTATTTGCTATTTTGATAAGCAGGTTATATTCGGGTGATTGGCTGCCTGCTCTTGCTGATTATTTGATCGCGATTGCCATCATACTTTGGGTTATAGTGAACATAGGCTACTTCGTTTGTACAGAAGCTTTCATGGGCGGGCAAACGCCCGGGAAAAGAATGCTAGGACTTCGCGTGCTCCAAAATAACGGACAGTCTGCAACCTTATTATCGATTTTGATTCGTAACTTATTTCGTTTGCTGGATATGATGCCAACTTTCTACTTCATTGGTGCAGTCAGTATCATCTTTAGTTCAAAAGATAAGCGCATCGGTGATATGGTAGCAGGAACGATTGTTGTGATTGAAGCCCGTTTTGAGCGAATGAAACGTCGCAAACATATCGACAAGGCAATCTCCAAAAAGAATTACCCCGTCCTTACCTTGGAGATAGAGGAAGCCAAAAGACAAGAGATCACTGCGGCAGACTGGCAGCTTTTACTAGCCTGGGTCGAGCGAATACCTACAATGCATCATGTAAGACTGCAAGAGTTAGCCATCCCAATTGCTCAACATTTTGCTAAGAAGTTAGAACATGATCTTGGATTTACACTGGATCCTGCCGCATACTTAGTTCATCTTTATGAGAAGCTGAGAAACGATTGGGAAGTTTAATTAGGAGGGTTCCTATGGGAATGACGGCCATTGTAGCAGGCGGTTCCGGATTAGTTGGTCGTGAGCTGATTAAGCTGCTTCTAGAAGATCAGGCATACACGAAAGTGATTGCGCTGGTTCGTACAAATATGCAAATTAGTCATCTCCGCGGAAATGAGAAATTGGTTCAAATCGTAACCGATTTTAGCAATCTAGATGCCCTTTTTGAACCGTCGATCTTCGAACATGCTCATGTATTTTGCACGTTAGGTACGACGATTAAGAAGGCAGGATCTCAAGAGCAGTTTCGAAAAGTAGACTTGGCGTACCCTATGAAATTGGGTCAGATGGCTAGTTCAGGTAAGGCAGATGTATTTGCCATCGTAACGGCGATGGGAGCAAATCAAAAATCTTCGATTTTCTACAATCAGGTTAAGGGAGAGGTGGAGGAAGGCCTAAAGGAGCTTAAGCTCCGTGCGCTTTACATGCTTCGTCCATCACTTATTCTAGGTGATCGAGATGAGTTTCGATGGGGTGAGAAATTGGGAAGCGTGGTGTCGCGAGCCATTTCCCCGATGATGATCGGTGGACTCCGTACGTATCGACCGATCCATGCAAAAACGATAGCCTCGGGATTAATTAAATCAGCAAAGTCTGGCCAGATTGGCACACATGTGCTGCAGTCAGCTCAGATTGCTGAGCTTGCTTCGAAGTAAAAGGACAGTTGGAATGGTTTGTATTGCTGATAACCTGCATTTTATACATGATAAAACATACAAAAAGTAGAATTATTAGGGATGACCTGCAAATGATACATCTAAATTGAACACTTTATTCGATGTTGGCGCTTTTCGAGCAAATGAGATGCAGGTTTTGCAGGTAAGTACCTTGAAAACGGCAAATCCTTTAAAATAAGATGTACTTTTTGCAGGTCGAGGTTGGTCGGGTTGGCGGGCTGGTCGGCAGACAGTGAAGTTTATTTATTTATTTGACTTGTTGGAACCGAAAAGATACTTTTAGGACTCGTCATCGACGTTGGCTCGCCTTCCTGATATGATTAAAGACGTTAATCATAAACGTGCTAAAACATATTAGGGAAAGTAGGTTTTATATCATGATCGATCATATTGTACTTGTAAAATTCAGTGAAACAACGACGCAGGAGCAGCTCCAAGAAGTCGTTGATAGATTTAAAGCTTTAAAAGAACATCTAACAGGCATCGTAGATATTCAAGCGGGCATTAACTTTTCAGAGAAAAACAAAGGCTATCAAGTTGTCTTATCTGTACGTTTTGAGGATAGAGCAGCTCTTGAAGCTTATGGTCCAAATCCGGAGCACCAAGCGGTTGCTGCATATATTAGAGAAGTAGGCAGAGAAGATAGTTTAATTGTTGATATTGAAATTTAATATACGAAAAAACTGCTGATAAGGATCCGTCCTTTCAGCAGTTTTTTTATGCGGATATTTTCATTAAATGATTATTTTGTCCAATCTATTAATCTATCAACTTCATACAATACAGTATCTTAAAAGAAAAGGAGATGAAAGAAGCATGGCAAATCAAGTAGAAAGTTACTTCGGTCTTACAGTTACGCCCGTTACTGACGGTGTTCAAATTCCTGTCCCGTTAACTCCGGCAGGAGTAGGACTTGCGGAAGTCAGAGTGGATGTTCCAGCCACATATCCTCAAGTTGTAGAATTGAAAGCAACAATTGGAGTAAGAGGAGATGTAGGTACAGGAAGTGTATTGTTCCGTATTTTCCGCGATGGTCAAGTCATTTACTATGCAAGACTTGGGGTTGAATCTGGCTTCGAGAAATACTATGTTCCAACAATTCAAGCAATTGATGTTAACCCACCAGCAGGATCTCACGGCTATACTTTATCTGTTGAGTCTTTGTCAGCAGGTTTAACAGCTACTGTTATTGGACCTATCACATTGAGTGCTTTAGTTATTAACGCACTCTAATAAAAGAAGCCTCCGGCCCCATAAGAAAGTGTGGGGTTGGAGGCTTTTCCAATAGATACAAATGCATAGAGAACACCTATTAGGCTTTCTGTTCTTTACGATAAACCGAAGGTGCTGCACCACTCCATTTGCGAAATTGTTTGGAGAAATAGAGGGCATCGTTAAATCCGACAGATGACGCTACTTGGTCTATCGTCATGGATGTCTCCAACAGCTGTTGGGCTCGTTCCATGCGAACTTTTAACAGATACTGCATAGGGGCTAAGCCGGTAGATTGTTTGAACATTTTACATAAATACGTACGGTGATAGCCTAGTGTGTGTGCGAGTTCCTCGATAGATACCGGTTGGGTGTATTGCAGTTCTAAATATCGGATAGCTTGTCCGACTTGACGCTCGATATCGGTTTCGGTCGTTGGTGTAACGGCAATCTGGTGGCTGTTCATGCGCCCGAGTTCTCGGATTAAGAGGCGAAGCCAAGCAGCGGATTCCATATCCTCAAGCACAGGAGTATCAGTATGCTGGAAACTGGAGCGAATGCGTCGGTAATAATGACGTATAGAGCGAGGGTTGCTCCCCGAAATGACGGCCTGATGGGGGGAAACACCAATTTGCGAAAGCAAGGTTCCTGCAGCACGGCCTGAAAAGGCAACCCATGTATAGTGCCAGGGATGATCTCTATCTGCGATATAGCTGAACAACTCTCCGGGATAAATAACGAAGGTGTCTCCGGCTGAGCATCGGTAAGTTCGGTTATGCATCTCGAAAGTGCCTTCTCCCGCATGCACGGTATGGATAAGGTAATAATCATGCACGGCAGGTCCCATTTTATGCAGAGGAATAGGCTTGCCTTCACCACTGAAAAGTACGGATAATTCATGGGTACTATGGAGCGGATTGATACTTAGGGTGAAATAGGAATGGTCCTGATTCATAGAAGCCTCTTTTTAGTTTTTGTTTCTAGGGTACATAAATAAACTACAAATGTCCATATAGGAGTTCATTCAATCCATGTCTTTGGGAGTCGTCCTGAGCTATAGTGAAACTAAGAAAAAAGAACTCACTATGGAGGAGATTCACACATGTCCAAGATTACTTTTCTAGGTGCTGGAAGTACGGTTTTTGCCAAAAATGTACTTGGTGATTGTTTGCACACACCCGCGCTGCAAGGCTTTGAAATCGCTCTCTTTGATATTGATCACGAACGTCTGCAGGACTCAGCCAACATGCTGAATAACATCAAAAAAACTAGCGGTAGTACGTCAGTTATTAAAGCGTATACGGACCGTAAGGAAGCTCTCAGCGGAGCTAAATATGTGGTGAACGCTATCCAAGTAGGTGGCTATGATCCATGTACAATAACCGATTTTGAAATCCCCAAAAAGTACGGTTTGCGCCAAACGATTGCCGACACGGTCGGTATCGGCGGTATTTTCCGAAATCTGCGCACGATTCCTGTGATGCTGGATTTCGCAGCGGATATTCGCGAGGTATGTCCTGATGCCCTGTTCCTCAACTACACGAATCCGATGGCCGTATTAACGAATGTCATGAACACGTATGGCGGTGTTCGTACAGTTGGCTTATGTCACAGCGTACAAGCGTGTATCCCGGAGCTTTTCAAAAGTCTAGGCTTGGAAAAGGAAGGCGTTAAGGCCAAAATCGCCGGTATCAACCATATGGCGTGGCTGCTCGAAGTAACCAAGGATGGCGTTGACCTTTATCCAGAGATTAAGAAGCGGGCTGCGGAAAAGCAAAAAGAGAAGCATTGGGACATGGTTCGTTATGAAATGATGCTGAAATTCGGTCATTATATTACCGAGTCTTCCGAGCATAATGCGGAGTACCATCCGTATTTCATCAAACGCAATTATCCAGAGCTGGTTGACCGCTTTAATATTCCGCTCGACGAGTATCCACGTCGCTGTATCGAGCAAATTAGCAGATGGAAACAAATGCGCGAGGATCTGGTGAATGATACGAATTTGACGCATGTGCGTTCACACGAGTATGCTTCGTACATTTTCGAAGCGATCGAGACCGATATTCCGTTCAAAATCGGCGGTAACGTGATGAATACCGGTTTAATTACGAACTTGCCGCGTGAAGCATGCGTTGAAGTTCCTTGTTTAGTGGACCGCAACGGTGTTACGCCTACTTACGTAGGCGATCTGCCTCCACAGTTAGCGGCTCTTAACCGCACGAATATCAATACGCAGCTGCTGACGATTGAAGCTGCAATCACACGTAAGCGCGAGCATATTTATCACGCCGCTATGCTGGATCCACATACATCAGCAGAGCTGTCGATGGACGATATCGTTGCGATGTGTGATGAGTTAATTGAAGCGCACGGTAAATGGCTGCCTGAATATCACTAAGTGTTCGTAAGAAAAAGAAGGTCGTGGCGTATGTCTAACATACCCATGGCCTTCTTTGCTTTAACCACCGAATGCGTCACGAAACGCATGGTTGAGTACTTCAAGCTCCACATTCCAAAGCGGGGCAATTTCTGGCCCTACATTTTCGTCAAACCAGTCAGAAAGCGCTTTGCGGTTGCTGCCGTTCTCCATGATGAATGGAAGATTCAACATCACCTTTTTCACATAGATCTCCTCCGCAGTCCTAATCTGCTCTGGGGAAATCCATAATTTCAAGCGCTTAACTGTTCGGTATAACTCCTTGCTGCAAGCTCTCCGAATCCCGCGCGCACTGGGGAACTGCTGCTTATGTTTTTCACTCGGCTTATTATTGATCATGATTGTATCCACACTCCCTCTATGCTATTTGTATGCATGGAGAGGATGCAGAGCCACTAGGGACAGGAACCTAAGCCGCCCAATTGGAGTTAAGAGACCAGAGAGCTGATAAGGTTTTCGCCAGAAACGGGGCTAATCGACAACGATATAGCCGATCATCGGACCGCTATGGGCAATATCTGTGTGCGTCAGGCAAATGATGCGGTAAGTCCCTTCCTGATTGGCTGTAAAATGGACAACGGTTTCTTTCCCTTTCTTGACCTCACCGCTAATATTTAGCCCTTCGATGAGAAAAGGGTGGCTCTGACCGTTCACGCCATAGATGCTAAGCTTGATTCTCTCGCCTTTTTGGACAACGACGGTGCCCGGGTCCCATCGATAGGCTTCGATTGTTTTACCGTCTGCCGTGGTTGATTTGAACTCTCCAGTAACCATGTGAATCGTTCTTTCCGCAGTCGGCTCGGCTGCCGTTGGCACGATGCTTCCACGGTTCACATACAGCAAGCTGGAGAGGAGCAGCAGCAGAGCAGCGGCTGCTAGATAGAAATGCTTACGTTTAACAATCCATACTCGGGACATGGTTGGTCCGCCTCCTGTACAAGGTACTTGTACA
Source organism: Paenibacillus andongensis (assembly GCF_025369935.1). Lineage (NCBI taxonomy): Bacteria > Bacillati > Bacillota > Bacilli > Caryophanales > Paenibacillaceae > Paenibacillus > Paenibacillus andongensis. The sequence goes on from NZ_CP104467.1 coordinate 1,056,950, forward strand.
TCTTATGCGGAGGCTTGTCAGCGCATGATAATGATCTGGTGAACAGTTTAAGCCGCTGTTCAAGTGAGGGCTCTAATTACGGTTCCCGTTACCACCAGGCTGTGGGGTAATGGGTTCGAGTTGCCCGGTGATACACGAGGGCAACCAGCACGAGCACTGCGGCGCCGAGCAGCACGGGCGTGAGCAGGAAGCCCCAGCCCGCGCCCGTGAGCATCACGAGCAGCGGGTCGGCGCCGGCCGGCGGATGCAGCGTGCGCGTCAGCTGCATGAGCGTGATCGCGGCGCCAACGCCAAGGGCGAGGCTCCACGCGTGGACGCCGAAGGCGGAGAGCGTGCAGAGCCCGACGAGCGTGCTCAGCATGTGGCCGCCGACGAGGCTGCGGGGCTGCGCGAGCGGGCTCTGCGGGAGCGCGAAGGCGATGACGCAGGAAGCGCCGAAGGGTGCCATAATCAGCGCTACTCGGGTGAAATCGCCGAGTAAGCTGCAAACCAGAATGGCGAGAAACCCGCCGATTCCGGGGATGAGCAGAGCGAATGCTTTTGGGAATGATGCAGGGCTATTCATTGCTGTGTACACCTCTTTTCCTTGATTCATTCACATGGTATCATGAGATGAATCATTTGAATAACGAATGATTATGATATTAGATATTTGATAATTCGATGGGTAGGGGTGGCTTACAATGCTTGAACATATGGACGGGCGCAGCATGAAAACCTTCATCACGGTGATGGAGGAGAAAAGCTTCAGCAAGGCAGCCCTCAAGCTCGGATACGTACAATCTACGGTTACGATGCATATTCATCAGCTTGAGCAAACCTTGGGTCAAGCTCTGTTTAAGCGTTTGCCCCGAGGTGTAGAATTAACTGACGCGGGGAGAGAAGTTGCCCCCTATGCGTATAGATACCTGCAGCTTGGCGAATCCCTTCAAGATAAATTAACCGGCCTGCATGAACCCAAAGGTGTGGTGCGGCTCCGAGCACTTGAATCATTCTGCGTACCGCATCTCCCACAGCTGCTGCCAACTATATTTGAACAATATCCTCAGATTCAATTACAGCTGGAAACCGGTTTTCAACGTGATATTATCCAAGAGGTGTCTGCGTACCGCGTTGACCTTGGTATTGTTCCTCGCGACCCGAAGGTTAACAATCTTACTTTTATACCTCTTATCCAAGATGAATTGATTTGGGTAGGGGCTCCTGCATTGGTAAGTCGTATGGAGAACGATGGTTGGGAAGCGATAGCGGATACCAAAGTAATCGGTTTTGGAAGCCGCTGCATTTACCAAGCGATGGCCTCTCAGGTCTTAGCAGACAAAGGGTTATCCACTTTTACAGCAATGGAGTTTGACAGCACGGAAATGATTAAACAGACCATGAGGTTTGGAATGGGTCTGTCCTTAATGCCATTAACATCCGTCCAGGAAGAGCTTCAATCGGGCAAACTGATGAGACTGCAGCAGGAGAAAATAATTCTGCTAGAGCATGGGCTCATTCATCGCTCAGGCAAAGATTTAAGTGCACCCGTACAAGCTTGTAAGGAGCACATTATATCCTACTTTTTAGCGCAAAAAGAGCGTGAAACTGGTTGATTAGAGCCCGTCTGTGATAGAATGTTTTATAGACTAGAAACGGATATTCTAAGTGGAGAGAGGTTTCATGGATGAGTGAGTTGATTCACAATGTATTGCTTTATTTGGAAGGGCTTGGGTATTGGGGGATTTTCCTCGGATTAATGCTGGAAGTTATTCCTAACGAACTGCTTTTGGCTTACGCAGGCTATCTGGTGTCTAAAGGTGAAATTAATTTTGTTGGCGCTATTATTTGCGCTGTCATCGGCGGTACCTTAGCTCAAGTGGTGCTTTATTGGATTGGTCGCTATGGCGGCAGACCCTTCCTTGAGAAGTACGGTAAATATTTGCTTATCAGCAAGCATCATATTGATGTTGCAGAGTCTTGGTTTAACCGCTATGGGACAGGTATGATCTTCACAGCCAGATTCATCCCCATTGTTCGTCATGCGATATCGCTTCCCGGTGGTATGGCTAAAATGCCATTAGGTAAGTTCACACTCTACACAGGTTTAGCCTTAATTCCATATTCCATTCTCTATGTCTACTTGGGCATGAAGCTCAAAGATAACTGGGAAACGATTGACCAAATCGCAGGACCTTATATTAAGCCATTAATTATCGCGGCCGTTATCTTAACTCTTTTGTATGTGGGTTATCAATTATATTTGAAAAGAAAAGCAAAGATTTAGGCCTTATAGATTTGGAGCTTTCGCTCGCATTTGCTACAATGAAAGAAATGTGGAAATACCTATATTAGGAGGAATACCAATGAGTAAGAATCTTGCAAACAAGCTGCGCACTGGCTTAAAGCCACAACAGTTCATTGACAGCATGGAGAAAAATCAAGAGCAATTTTTAGCTTATTACAATGGATTTGAATGGGATAATGAAGAGGATAAGGAGTATTTCGATTCTCTTAACAACCGGGATGATCTGCGCTGCCTGATCGTTGCTGCGGATTGGTGCGGCGACGTTGTTCGCAACATACCTGTCGTATTTAAAGCGCTGGAGAACAGCGGTATTCCTACGGAAGTACTTATCATGGAACAAAACTACGACGTCATTGATCAGTTCCTGACGGGTGGCGGTCGTGCTATTCCAATTGTTATATTTACAGATACAGGCGGTTTTGTTTTGGGACAATGGGGTCCGCGTCCGAAACACGTGCAAGCTGTCATGAATCAATTCAAAAAAGAAAATCCAGATCGTGAAGCGGCCGATTATAACGAAAAAATTCAAGTAGCCAGAGCCGAAATGGGCCGTCAATATGGTGAAGGTAACGGATATCATGCTGTTATTGTGAAGGAACTTCGTGAATTAATCGAGTCGTTCTAAGGTGAATACATATGATTAAAATAGAATCATTTGTTCTAGGTCCGGTAAGTACGAACGCGTACTTGTTATCTGATCCAGAAACGAAAAAAGGCATTATTATAGATCCTGGCATGAATCCTAAATCACTTATCAAAAAGATTGCCGATTTGGATATTGAAGCGATTCTTCTCACGCATGCTCATTTTGACCATATCGGTGGTGTCGATGAGATTCGTAAGCTCAAACGCTGCCCCGTGTATATTCACGATCTAGAAGCCGATTGGCTGACGAATCCGAAGAAAAACGGCTCAGCACGCTGGCCTGATTTAGGTGCTCCGATTGAAACGGATCCGGCTGAATTTGCGCTAGACGAAGGGCAAACGCTCGAGTTTCTTGGCATTAAGCTTAAGGTATTCCATACCCCAGGTCATTCACCTGGCAGTGTGAGCTTCTTATACGAGAAGCACCTGTTCAGTGGAGATGTTTTGTTCAAACTGTCAGTAGGTCGAACGGACCTTCTCGGTGGGGATAACAATGTGCTGCTGGATTCCATTCAAGATAAGCTGTTTCTACTCGATGATGACGTTGTTGTGTATCCCGGACATGGCGCCAAAACAACTATTGGTTTCGAACGAGAAAACAATCCATATGTGTAAGTAAGAGAGGACTGCTCCCACTGATGACGGAGCAGTCCTTTTTTATATGAATGCTCGTTCGCCCATGACATCTAACCATTTTATTTGGATCTGGGTGTTTACCGTGTTCAAGGTAGGTGCTCCCCCATAGACTGATGTTGTAAGCTATTCACCCAACCTAAACGAAAACAAGTAGTTTAAGACCATTTAATTTTATGATGAAAGTTTTCCTTAAGGAAAACTTTGAGGAGGTGCTCTTTCATGGAATATGTAAAAGCTCCAACGTATCCGATGGCCCCAATGCCGATGCCAACGCCAATGCCAGCTCCAATGCCAATGCCAATGCCAGCCCCAATGCCGGTACAGCAAGCTCCAATTATGCAAAGCCCGGTCCACAATGACATCCATTTGCACGCATCCTACCAACAAACATCGTATGTTTTCCCTAAACCGGTTGTTCACCACCCTGTAGCAAAAGTCAGCTCTTATAACTCAGTAGGAAGTATTCTCGTTCTGTTCATTTTGCTTGTCATTATTACACGTGGGATTTGTAAATATTAATTCGTTTCGTTAATCGTCAAAAAAGTAATCCGCCTCGGGGATTTTGACCGGCGTGGATTACTTTTTTTTCGAACATTGTCAGACGCCTGATTGTGTCACTTTTGAAACATAATCTTAGGTGATACGTATAGAATGGGACGAAAGTGATAAAACTTTCATATTAACTATACACCAGGAGGGTCATGACACAATGTTCAAAAAATTAGTAATGCTGATTATGGTAAGCATGTTGGTTTTCTCCTTTACCGTGCCAACGCTGGTAGAAGCGAAATCTTCTTATAAAGCGCCGCGCAAAAGCTACACACCGACTGATCAACAAAAAGCGCCTTCAAGTAACGTTTCTAAAAACGAGCCTAATAATTCGACTTCAAAAACGCCCGGTGCTGCAACACCAGCAACAAAGTCTGGATTTTTCAGCGGCGGTTTAATGAAAGGGCTATTAATTGGGGGAATGGCTGGACTGTTGTTCGGAGGCTTATTTGGAGGCATGGGAGCACTCGGTCATATACTTGGGTTATTAGTGAACGTGCTTGCCATTGTTGCCTTGGTAGTTATTATTATGAAGATCGTATCTTTCTTTAGACAAAAAAGGAAGTTGAATCAGAATCGGGAGAGGTAATAAGCATGCGGTTAACGGAACAAGAAATCGTTAATGCGATTTGCTTGTATATGGCGGAACGCAAACGTCTCAAGCCAAATGATGTTGATGTTGAGCTGATGTGGGACGAGGATCTGGGCTTCTCGGCCGAAATATTCGCAGAAGGTCGTAGTCAAATCCTCACGCAAGGGAATCTGCTTGAAGCCATTGTCCAATATTTGTTCAATCAGTATCAGATGCGAGTATTTTGGGATCAAATCCAATTATCTTTGGATGAAGAGATTATCGCTGAAATAGCGGTCTAATCCACATTCACCAGACACTCATTCACCATACACACCTGCTAAACCACTTTTCGCCAACGGCATAAGCCTTGGGAAAGTGGTTTTTTACGTGAAGTCGTAGATTAGAGAAAGAAAGATCAAAAAAATGATTGCGTAGCAAAGTAGCTGGCTTCTTTTAGGGTTTGACATGAAACCAAATGGTTGTATATAATCAATTTGGAAACCTTTTGGTTTCGTATTAGTACGGCAAGAGATCATGCCAAAAAAAATCAAAAAAAGAGGGTATCTGAATGTTGTTGCAAGGGATCAATTATTGGGCAGTCTTAGTAACAGGCATTTTATCTTTAGTGCTTGGATTTTTGTGGATGGCGGTTATTTGGAAGCATCCTTATCAGAAGCGCATGTACGGGGGCATGGACTTGTCCAAAGAGGCAAGTTCGGCAGGCAAGATTCAGTCTTTCGTGATTTATATTGTAGTCTCATTCATAACCTCGATTGCATTCGCAGCCTGCTTGGAACTTTGGAGAGCCGGGGGGAAAGCCTTCGGCTACAATGGAAACAGTTTGTCGAGTGCTTTCTGGTTTACGATGCTGCTAACTGCCGGCTTTACGCTTCCATTCACGGTCGGTAAAAAAGTATGGCAATTCAAAAGCTGGCTCGTTGTAGCCGTAGATACTTCATATGAGATCGTTCGTTTTACGATGCTGCTTCTGATTTTCTGGTTCTGGAAGTAAGCTTTTAATTACCTTATTAAAAACACTGTCTATTGAAAAAATAGCAGTGTTTTTATTTTGTGTCAGGTATCATCAATATTATCTCATTAAATACCGCGTAAATTGTGGGATGTGGTGGTTGACCCAATAGATACCGTTTAATACGTGCAAATCGCACGTATTTTTTGTTTTGAAAATTATTTTCAGTTTTTTGGAAATACTTACTATGAGGTGGGATCGCGAATGCACACGGACGAGCAGATGATGAATTTTTCAGCCCAATTAAACGAAAATAGCCAGTATTTACAAACGGTAATGGGCGCTAGCTCGGACTTTGTTGTGCGTAACTTGACACTACCGGGTAGTTTGCAGTTGGCCCTCTTTTACTTAGATGGCATGGTTGACAAACAAGCACTTCAGGAAAGTATTATCCAATGTTTACACGAGCGAACGCCACTTCTGGTGAATGAAATCTCGATCCACTCGATCAAAACGAATATACTTAACGCCCCAGAAGTGCTAAGCACGTCCTCTATAGTGGAGGCATTGGATCTGATGCTTTCAGGTGCCGTGCTACTTGTAATGGACGGTGCTAGTGAAAGTATTGTAGTGCCAATGCAGGGCTGGGAAGAACGCAGCATTTCGGAATCGAAGACACAGTCAGTTGTTAGAGGACCGCAGGATTCATTTACGGAAACGCTGCGAACGAATACTACCTTAGTTCGAAGAAGAGTGAAGGATACAAGGGTTCGAGTATCAGCTATCAAGGTTGGATGCTTAACGAAAACGGATATAGCGTTCATGTATGTCGAAGGTTTGGCAAATCAGGAACTCGTCAATACGTTGCAAATCCGTCTAAACAAAGCTAATTCAGAGAATATTCTGGAGGGAGAGTATTTAGAGGAAATTCTATTAGAGAAGAAACAACTTACGTTATTTCCGGTTATTTACAATACAGATCGGCCAGATATTATTGCTTCCGGCATCTTGGAAGGCAAAATTGCCATCTTCATTGATGGAACGCCATTTGTTCTATTGGCACCGGCTTTGTTCGTGGATTTTTTCAAATCCGTTGAGGATAAGTATCAATCTGTTATTTTTAGTAATCTTATTCGAGTGTTACGTTACTTTGCATTATCCATTTGTATGCTGGCACCATCTATCTATATAACCCTTACGACATTTCATCAGGACATGCTGCCAACACAGCTTTTATTAAGCTTAGCTGCACAACGAGAAGGCGTTCCATTTCCAGCATTTTTCGAGGCTATTCTTATGGAGATTACCTTTGAAATACTACGTGAAGCAGGGATTAGAATGCCTCGTACTGTCGGACAAGCTGTGTCCATTGTCGGCACGATTGTTATCGGACAGGCAGCTGTAGAAGCTACGATTGTTTCAGCGGTAATGGTCATTGTTGTAGCCATAACCGCGATATCCAGTTTTGTCATTCCATCCTACAGTATGTCGATTCCCATTCGAATCGTCCGTTTCGGTTTTATGATTCTTGCAGCTTCTTTCGGCATGTATGGTTTAACCATAGGGATCATTCTATTATTGATTCATTTATGCCATTTGAATTCTTTTGGGGTTCCGTACATGAGTCCCCTAGCACCCTTCGACAAAACGGAGCAAAGTGACGGTATTTTTCGTTTGCCTTTTCGAATTAGGAAGCAACCATGAACTGAACGGAGAATGTCATCGTGAAACACGTTGGTTATTTAACTTTTTTGAGATGCACGGCAGCTTTACTGATCGTATTCCTAATGTCAGGATGTTGGAATCGGAGAGAGTTAAATGAGCTATCGGTTGTACTTGCTATGGGGATTGATTATAAAGACGATCAATATATGGTAACCGTTCAAGTAGTTGATCCATCTCAAATGTCAAGAAACCGCGCGGCAGAGCGCTCCCCAACACATGTTTACACGGAAAAAGCTGCCACAATATTTGAGGCTTTGCGTAAAGTAACAACACAATCTTCAAGGAAATTGTATTTTTCTCATCTGCTTTTACTGCTATTTAATGAAGATGTTGCACGATCAGGTATAAAAGAACCGTTGGATTTTCTATTTCGCGATCATGAAGTTAGACCTGACTTTCATATAGCAGTAGCCAGAGGGAGCAGTGCCAAAGATATCATGTCTTTTGTTACACCGATGGAAGTATTACCTGCTATGGATTTATATAAATCGCTTCGTGTTTCCGAAAAGGCTTGGGCGCCAACTGCTGCGGTCAATGTGAAAACGATCATGGAGGCTTTGACTAAAAAAGGTATTGAACCTGTTTTGACCGGACTGACTTTGGAAGGTGACATCGAGAAAGGGATGCTTGGAGAAAACATCAAACAACCTCTAGTTTATGCCAAGTTCAAATTTAAGGGGATAGGAATTTTCCGAGATGATCGCTTAATTGGATGGCTGAATGATTCTGATAGTAAGTCATTTTCTTACATTACGAATCATGTATCTAACACTGTGTCTCATATTAAGTGTCCTCGTTCGAATGGTGTATTTAATGTTGAGGTTAAACAGGCTAAGGTGAAAGCAGTTCCTACAATGAAAGCAGGCAAGCCATCTGTAAACTTGAATGTATTAATAGAAGCTAACGTTGCCGAAGTGCAATGTGAGTTAGATTTGACGGATGAGGCTTCCTTTCTGGCCATGCAAACGAATGCAAGTAATCAATTGAAGCAAGTCATAACGAATGGCATTCACCATGTCCAAGACACTTACGGTGTTGATATTTATGGCTTTGGTGAGTTATTCCATAGGAAGTATCCAACGTATTGGCATCAACAGGTCGAGAATTGGGATCACATATTTAGCAACCTGCCTGTTGAAGTTACGATGAACTACAAGCTTCGCAAGTTTGGTAAAATCATGAGTCCCATTGCTAATAATCCTCAGCAAGATTAGGAGTGAATACGGTTGCTACTTGTTTTTTGCATGATACTTGCCGTCATATCTTTTCTTATCGAATGCAGGAGTTTAAAGAAACAAAAGCATAATCGAGACATAGTTGCAAGTGGAGGATTTCTTTTGATAGGCGCAATCTTGTGTGTTTTACATGTTTGCCATCTGAAAGTTCCTAGCCCAATGTCGATCATAGAGTATGTGTTTCGTCCAGTCAGTAATTATGTTGCAGGAATTCTCTCATAAGGAAAGAGGTTTACAAATGACCAAGCAGCTCATTTCGACTCGGCAAGCAACTATGTGGTTTACACTATATCAATTGGGAAGCGCCTTGCTAATTCTACCAGCTGCCTTGGCTGGCATATCCAAACAGGATGCTTGGATTTCTGTTATAGTTGCAATCGGATTATTTCTTTCCTTCAGTCCTGTCTATATCAAGCTAGCGTCTCAAATGAAAGGCCATGACGTAACTGTACATCTTACTTACCTAATAGGCAGATTTCCTGCGAAAATTTCACTCTTTTTCTTCTTGATGTGCTTCCCATTTCTGACCTTCACTTTGGTATTGAATGATTTGGGTTCATTTCTAACGACGTCCATTATCACTGAAACACCCTATGAGGCGATCTATTTATTAATGATCATTGCAGTAATTTGTGTTGTTAGAGCTGGAGTCACAGTTGCGGGGAGAGTAGCAGAGCTCTTGTTTTTTGCCTATTTGTTTCTAATTATCATTGGATATTTGGGCTTACTGCCTGTGTTTAAAATAGAAAATATATTTCCCATTCTCGAGTTTGGGTTTAAGCCGGTTATTCACGGTTCTCTACTACTTTTAGCGTTCCCTTATTTAGAGGGTGTGCTTTTTTTGTTTTTTGCTCCTCATGTACAAGATCAGACCAAATGGAAGAACATCATACTGAAAAGTACCATGATGAGCGGAGTTACCTTTTTAGTTATTACTTTTTTGGTCATTGGAACGCTGAGCGAGGGTGTGACTGCCAATTTAACTTATCCAAGTTATTTTGTATTGCGTACAGTGATTTTTGCGGATATCTATGAACGATTTGAGCAATTGTTTGCTGTGCTATGGTATATTACTATTTTTTTTCGCTTGTCATTACTTCTACATGTCGTTTCACATGGTCTGGCTGGGATTTTTCAATTAAAGAACGCTAAGTCATTGATCATCCCGTTGTCTTTAATAGCACTTACGAGTGCGAAGGATATTTTTCCTAACTATCCAGCTGTTATGAACGCTTTTCAAGTATGGCCCTTTTATATCCTCATATTTGGTATGCTGCTTCCATTTTCCCTGTTCATTCTGGGATGGATGAAGAGAAGAGGGGCTCAAACCAATTGAAACTAAAAAATAGCAATAGCATTCATCTTTACATTTCTTCGGAGCCGTGGCTTTCGTGTTTTAACAGCAATTTAGAAAATGACTTACAGAGGTTCCTTGAATAGTATTACTTTACGACAAAATTGCATATGATTCGTTAGGAAGCGAATATATTAAGGGTCGGAGAGTGAAAGAGGCATGTCTTTTTTTGATAAAGTTAAGCAAGGTGCATCAGACGCAGCGAAGAAAGCGCAGCAAACCGTTGAGATTACGAAATACAAAACTCAAATTTCATTGAAAGAAAGAGAAATTGATAAAATTTTTAAATTAATTGGCGAATCAGTTTATACTTCGTATCTTTCCGGAGATTACACACAGGTGGAAGCTAATGTTTCGGACTATTGTCAAGGCATCGCTCAAATCAACCAAGAGATCAGCGAGATTGAACAGAAGATTACTGAGATTCGGAATGAAAAAGAATGCGTATGCGGCAAAGTGGTTGTAGCTGACACGAAGTTCTGTTCGTCATGTGGACATCATTTTGTTGAGTAGTAGGATGAGGGAGAAAGCAGTTATCTCAGAGAATGCTTCTGTGAGAACTGCTTTTTTGTTGATCCTCAACCTAAGCTATGATGTTTAGAATAGGTAAGTAATAGTAAAGTAATAAATTCAGATTTAGTATCTTGACAGCTTTTCAACTCCATCCTATAATTTAAACAAACGTTTAATTTAAACGATCGTTTAACATGAAGGAGTGATTAAAATGAAATACGCACTAGGTGCATTTCTAAAACAAGCAACGACGAAGGTAGGGATTATCACAGCAATAACGTTTCAGTTGTTGTTTAGCTTGATTTGGATGACGGGTTATTAGGGAGTATCTGATAACACGAACCAATTAAAGATCGCGATCGTCAATGAAGATCAAGGTTTAGGGAGCAAAATTGTTCAGAACCTGCAAGGTAACCTTCCGTTTCAAACAGAGCTAGTGGCTTCTAATGAACAAGCACAGAATCTGTTAAATGATCGCCAGGTCCAGATGGTTATGCACATCTCGGCTGATTTTTCCAAACAACTTCAAACCCCAGGTCAGACAGTCCCCATTACATATACAATTAATGAGTCTAATCCTTCTATGACGAAGTCCGTGATGCAAGCGGTAGCTGGGAACGTCACTGCGTCTGTGAATAAAGAGGCAGTAGCGGCTGGGGCATCAGCAGTTCTAACACAGATGAATCCTAAATTACCTGCCGAGCAAGCAGGGCAAATCGCACAAGGACTCGCAACTAAGGTGACCTCAGACATTCAAAGTACCAATAAAGTAAAGGATATGCCGAATCAAATGCTTCCTATGATGCTGGTACTTGCTTCAATTGTAGGTACAATGATCATGGGAATGAACTTTAATGTATCTACGAATATTCTTGGCGCATCTGTTAATAAAATGGGTAAAATGACTGCACGTATCGTTGTGACTGTCGTAGCTGTCGTTGTGGTTGGGCTGATTAGTGCAACGATGGTTGTTGCCTTGGGCGGGCATGTAGAGAAAGGCTTTGTGTCTCTTTGGGCTTTCGAAACCTTGTTCTTACTCACTTTTGCGCTCGTCGCTCAAATGTTTTTGACATTGTTCGGGAACGCAGGTATGCTATTTAACATCGCGATGTTGTCCTTACAATTGGTGTCTTCTGGCGCTATTGTGCCAAGGGAGCTTTTATCGCATTTTTACCATACAATCAGTAATGCTTTTCCCGCGACTTATGCGGTGAATGGGTTAATGAATATCTTGTTTGGCGGGCCAGGTGTAGCGAAGGAAGTCGGTTTCTTGTTTCTAATTGCTGCAGTTGCACTAGTCATCGATATCTTGGTTGTGTCTGCGAAAAAGGCGAAGGCTGTGCCTGCGATGGAACAACGTCCACAAACCGCTTAGCTCAATTACGAGGAGGGCGTTGATAGAATGACTGAACCCGAATTAGATATGAAAATGAAAATTCTTTTGGCAGCAAAGAAGCTGTTTGCGAAGAATGGTTATGATGCGACAAGTGTTCGTCAAATATGTGAGGAGGCCGGGGCCAATGTGGCTCTGGTTTCCTATTATTTTGGCGGAAAAGAGAGCGTTTTCTATGAGATATTTAATCAGTTTTTTCCGAAGAACAAGTTAACTGCTTATTTGGCCATTGAGGATCCCATTGTAGGAATCCGGGCGATTATTCAAGCTGTCATAGAGCTCAGAAGTGCTGATCCTCAAATGATTACTATTATGCAGATGGAGATTATTACGATCACCCCACGTGTGGAGAAAATGAGAGAGCTCGTGTATCCATTATGGAATAAGGTAAGGGATTTACTAGAGAAAGGCAGGCAGGACGGGATTTTTCATTTTGAATCCTTGGATACCACGCTCATGTTTGTACTGGGCTCCATATTTTTTTATAAGCAGAGAGAGTTTTTTGAACTTATGTTTACGGAGGAACGGCCTGATACCGAGACCTTGATTGAGCAAACGACAACCTATGTGCTAAATGCATTAAGATATCAAAGAAAAGGGGAATGATGGATTCATGGGTAAAACCTGCATCGTGTGTTTAGGTGAGTTATTGATTGATTTCGTGCCGGAGGTGAACGGCCAAGCTTTAGCTGACGTTACAAGCTTCCAGCGGGCGGCGGGCGGAGCGCCGGCCAATGTCGCTGCGGCGGTCGCCAAGCTCGGCGGCGACGCAAGGTTTATCGGTAAAATCGGCCGAGATCCATTCGGCGATTTCCTGGTGCGGACGCTTGACGAAGTCGGCGTACATACGGCCGTTGTACAGACCGATGAGGCGAAGACCGGTCTGGCGTTTGTTTCACTGCGCGCGGATGGTGAGCGCGATTTCCTGTTTTTCCGCGATCCGGCGGCGGACATGCTGCTGCGCGCAGACGAAGTCCAGGCGCAGTGGCTGGAAGACGCAGCGGTCTATCATTTCGGCTCGGTATCACTGATCGCCGAGCCTTGCCGCACCGCGACGCTGGACGCAGCGCGCCGAGCGAGAGATTTTGGCGCATTGGTGTCGTACGACCCCAATGTGCGCTTGGCGCTGTGGCCGAGCGCTGACGCAGCTCGGGCAGAAATCCTGGCGCAGCTTCCGCTTGCGGATGTGGTCAAAGTCAGCGAGGAGGAAATTGAATTCCTCCTCGGCGTTGACGTGACCACAGGTGCGCAGCAGCTGCTGCAGCGCGGACCTAAAGTGATTATCATCACTTTAGGCCCTGAGGGCTGCCGTGTCGTGACCGCACGGCAGGATGTCGTCATCCCCGGCACGCCTGTGGCAGCCGTGGACACGACTGGCGCCGGCGACAGTTTTGTCGGTGGCATGCTCTATCAGCTGGTGTCGATGGGCGTCACGCCAGCTAATATCGTTGACACGCTCGCTGAAGCAGGAGCCGCTGAGCAGGTATTCGCCTTCGCCAATCGCGTAGGCGCAATTACGACGACGCGCAGGGGAGCGATTCCTGCGCTCCCTACGCTGGCGGAAGTGCAAGGCTAGTATGTGAGAAGCCAAGCCTATGCCCACTATCCCCACAGCTCAGAAATGGCTGCAAGAAAAATTTCAATCAATTAACTGAAAGTTAACGGGATGAAATAACTTCCTGACGTATATGCAATTCTGAGTGAAAGGGATAGTGGTTCACAAGAGGGCCAAGGCACAAACATGATGGTGCAGGCCGTAGCACAAAGTAAATAAGATTTTAGAAGAACGCAAATTTCGGGTGTAGTCCGAGGGTTGCGTTCTTTTTGTTTACTCCGACAACATTTATCGAGTAGATCGGTCATATGACATTATGACACTAGCCGATTTTACATCATAAGAACTAGCATAAGAGTTGTAAGGGATTTCTAAATGAATGAGGAAGAGATGGACATGAATCAAAGTATCCGGAAACACCTGAGTGCAACCCTTATATGGTTCGCTTCTTATTTGGGTAATGGCTTAGTGAAGATGATTGGGAACCATACGCGTCGTATAGTTGAAGGTTATGCTAGAAAATAAGGAGAATATGTATATTAAATGAGAGTGGGAAGAGATCATGACAGCATCACTTATGAAAACATCCTTACAGTCCCTCTGGATGATGTGGGAGCACGTTTTTGACTTCTTAAACAGATTTCGATGCGAGTCTGTGTGGGGATATGGCATATGTAAATTGGTGGTCAGGCAGCATCGTGGCAAAAGTATTACCTGTCAAGATGGGCGTCGGATACTCGTCGGAGATTGGGTAGGTGAACTTCATCTGGATAATCGGCAGGTACTGAAGCTTACACGTACGGTCGGTGCCGATCGAGCAGGGTTGAGTACTGCGCGCTTGTTTCGTCTTGCAATCAAGCAAATAAGTCAGGAGCTGGATAGCAATCCGGAACTGGTGAAAGTTCAGGCTTTAACCGGGATTACGCTGCTTCACCGGGGGATCATTCACGGAATAGGGTTTGAACAGCATCCCATCGAGTCCAAATGGCAGCAACAATTTTATGCGAGTTATCTTCGCATGCTTCTTCGTATGCTGCATCCGGAAGGGAAACAGCGAGTCGGGCAAAGCACCAAGAAGTTATCTCCCATGATGCTGGTGATAAGCAAACAGTCTCTGAAGGAACGTTTTACGGTACGGAAAAAGGATTCAAAACCATTACCTCATGATAGTTACAAGGATTTACAGAATCAAGGGAAGAAAGAGGCGGTCTCATGATTCAGAAGCTCATTATTTTATCCATAGATGTGATGATTCTATATATGATCGTTCCTTTTATTCTTACCCGAATATGTAGGTGGGGCGTTCACTCCAAAGGAAAAGTGGCGAAGGGAATTGCCTTTACTTTCGATGATGGTCCTGACCCTTGCTATACGCCAAAACTGCTGGACTTGTTAAAAGAGCATGAAGTAAAGGCCAGCTTCTTCGTACTGGGCAGCAAGGCCGAAAAACACCCGGAGCTGATTCAGCTCATGCATCGGGAGGGGCACCAAATCGGTATTCATAACTATACGCATACGTCCAACTGGATTTTGTCCCCATGGAAGAGTAAACGGGAGCAAGCAGATCGTACAGCTGATATTGTCGAGCGAATCACAGGAGAGCGGCCTACCTTTTACCGTCCGCCCTGGGGGCTTCTCAATCTAGGCGATCTCCTTTTGATGAGAAAGTCTTATCGGATCGCACTGTGGTCGGTCATTGTAGGCGATTGGAAACCATCGGTCAGCGCACAGAAAATGAAGTGTGCTTTATTGAAACGTATTAAGCCTGGCTCCATTGTCGTTCTACACGATAGCGGCGATACACTTGGAGCAGATGAAGAAGCACCGCGGCACATGATAGTAGGCCTGAAAGAGGTTTTGGAAGAAATTCAAATGAAGGGTTTGAAATGTCTGCGAATGGATGAACTGCTGGATAAGGAAGCGAGGGTGATTGGAGACGTCGTGCCGAGAGCCAAATCTCCTGGTCAGGTGCATTTGTAAGCTCGCGCAGTGAATGAGAAGGCAAGGATAGAAAGCCAGGATTTATTTGAGAAATCCGGCTTCCAATGCCTTCTGTATAGCTTCTTCCCGGTTACGAACGCCTAGTTTCATATAGGCCGTTGAGGCATAGTTCCTCACTGTGCCATCAGATAAGTATAATTTTGAAGCGATGGTTTTATAACGCAGACCTTTGGATACAAGCTGTAAAATTTCAATTTCGCGTGGAGTCAGGTCGTAGTTCTCGATTGTTTTCGCTTTAAATAATTCGATTTCACTCTTACCCATTTCGAGCCTCTCAAACAATTTATGCGACATCTCCTGATCAATCAGTGTGCCCCCGCGATAGACAAGACGAATGTTTTCAGCAAGCTCACGCGGTTCAATCGATTTCAATAAGTAACCGTCTGCTCCGCTTCGCAGAACTTCCAGGGCTTGTTCGGTATCCTGAAACGTGGTCAGAATCAAAATGCGGATGTGAGGCCATGCTTGCTTTATTTTTTTTGCTGCTAAAATCCCATCCATGTGGGGCATGTCCAAATCCATGAGCACCAACTGAGGCTGACACTGCTCGCATAACTCAATGGCTTGTTCGCCATCCTCGGCCAATCCCACCACTTGCAAATCCTTGTGTTCCTCGAGAATGGTCCGCAGGCTTTCCCGGATGAAGGGTTGGTCATCGACGATCAGTAAGCGAATAACTTCATCCGATAATTCCACTTGCCTTGGCAATGTGCAGGTAACCAGTGTTCCTTCACCACGCTCCGTATAAACAGAGACTTGCCCTTGTAGATTCATGGCTCGCTCTTTCATCGCGTTCAAGCCGAAACCATCCTGCCATTTCTCACTCCCTGTACCATTGTCCTGCACGTCAAGTCTAGTGTGCCGCTGCTCAAATTGCAATGAAACGGTAATTTCCGTAGACTGTCCATGACGCACAGCGTTAGTTAATGACTCCTGCAAGCAACGAAAGAAAGCCATTTTGGCTTGCTTGGGTAACGGGTACTCTTCACCAAAAGTTCGGAAGCGAACGCTCACTTTGGCATGTGCTTGAAATTCTTCTCCTAATTGCTGCAACGACTGAAGCAGCGGAAGCGTCTCCTGCGGTGACTCTAATTGATGCAAGTATCCTCTGACTTCGTTCATGCCCTTGCGAGCTAAATTCAACAGAGAATCGAGCTTCTGTTCCCCGGCTTCCATAGAAAGTTCCGGACGCAAAGTTTCTAATCCCATGATAATTGAGGTATAGGAATGTCCAACCGTGTCATGAAGATCCTTGGAGAGCCGATTGCGTTCTTCAGCTAGCGTGATGCGTTCGATTTGGGACAAATACTGTTCTAAGACCGTATTTTGTTCACGAATGATTTCACTCTGCCGATGATTAACCACAAGTAAATGAAAAGCAAACCCAATAGCATACGCAAGTCCGATTTGAATCATCATGATCAAATAATTATTCTGATGCGAAAGTGCATTGAAGACAATAGGTAGAAGAAGGATCGTGACGGGCCCTGACCAACGATAGGATTGGTGGGCGCTGTTCACCGCAATTAGGAAAGCAGATGACAGAAACGCGAGATAAGCTTCCGGAAACAAAGAAGTTAAATACAAGATTAGTCCGCCAGAAAAAATGATTTCTGTAAGTAGATAATACTTATAGTTGAGCAGCAAGCAAAGCCAAGGAACGGAAAAAGCGATAATTTGCCAAAAAATCAAAGCCCAAAGCGGCAGCGTTATGTGATCATGCAAATGTACGGTTGTGGTCATAAGAGAAATACTACCAATAAGTCGAAGTATGAACATAATCCAGTCATACCAAAACCACCGTTTTACAGCTTCAAACAAGTCCATCATCCCCTACTAAACTTTCAGATTCTTGCTGTTTCCTAACCAGTATAGAACAAATTTTTATCAAACGACACTTTTCTCTACTAATCGTGGAATCGGTTTAAAGTTTTTATCATTTGACGTGTGTAACCGCCGATCAACCGTACCAACCCATTTGCTAGCCAAGCGCTCACAAAAGTAAGAAGAATCCCCACTGAAGATACAAGAAGAGATTTCGTGAATGTATCTATCGGTATTCCAATGATGTGTATGAAAAAAAAAGGAAATAACAACGGAGCCAGGATAAACAAAAGAGGCGTCACGTAAAGCATGGCTGCACTTAGGAGACAAAGAAGTCCAATCAAAAATTTCAACATCAACCAACAGATAGAGATCCAGTTGCGAGGATCTTGAAGCTCCTCTTTGGCTTGCTCCCAGAAAGACGCATCTAGTCTTATTTTCCGTTCGTAGGGCGGAGTGCTGATATCGGTATAAATCTTCGTTTGTATACGTTCATATCGTACGAAAGTTGGCGTGGTCCGCAGTACTTGTATGAGTAGTGGAATGCCTACCACTGTAAATGAAAGACCTAAACCTAAGGTAAGGGTAACTAGATAGAAACAAAAGTAAAATAACCCTGTAGCAAAAGTAAATAGCAAGAAGTAGCCATTTTGGATGAAGATAATGATCTTTTTTTTCAAGGTGGATTCATCGTCCCTTCTATGTAATAGCTATATTCCAAAAGTCTGCCTCAAAACAGTGTCGCTAGAAGAACAAACGGAGAAGAGAAGCATGATAATTGGAAAAATCGACGGATGCTCCGAGGAAATACCCGATTGAAATAAAAATAAGGCACCAACCCAAAGCCCCCATTCCCGAGTAGAGCAAATATTTTCGTGGGCTCATAGCGCTTACTCCTGCCAAGTAACAGGTTACATGGCGGAGGCCAGGAATGAAGTAGCCAATGCAAATGGCCCAAGGGCCGTTGTTCTCGAACCAAGTCTCCGTTTTTTCCAGCCTTTTTGTCGTAAGCTTGATCCATTTTCCATATTTCCAGAGCAGCGGCTTGCCGAATTTCCGCCCAAGGGCATAGCTGCACAGCATGCCGGTCATAGCCCCGAAGAAGCTAACTGAAAGGGATAATGGGAAAAGAAGCAGCCCAAGAGAAGAGAGATACCCGACAATCGTCATTAAGATTTCATCAGGGACAGGCAATCCAATAATACCAAGAGCCAAAAAGAAGAAAATGGCGATGTATCCGTATTGAATAATGATGTCTTGTAGGAAAGTTATGGCGAACACGCTCCATTCTTCTTTTACAGTTGTTGGAAAGTTTTGGCTTTACTGATTTTTTGAATATCCAGAATATCAAGTAAAAAAACAAAGGTTGGAATGCCGATGATCAATCCCCAAATGCCAAAGAAATGCTCAGAAAAGAGCAGAACGAGAAAGGTGTAGAAGACGGGCAAATGCGTTTTGGATGCCATCAGCCGGGGATTGAGCACATAGGCTTCCACTGCATGAATAATCGTCACTGCAATAATTAGGTAGATGATATAAGTGAAACCGCCCAAACTGAACGCAATCATGCTTAATGGAATCAGGGATAGAAAGACGCCTGCCACTGGTATAAGCCCGAGGACATAGATAAGCAGGGCTAAACCGATCAGATTGGGAAAGCCCATCAGCCATAGCGCGAAGGTCGTCATCAGGGAGTTGATCAAGGCGATCAGCAACTGGGCTTCGATCACTTTGCCGAACGTCTGAACGAGCTTTTTACCGAAAAATTCAATTTCTCTGGAGAACCAGCCCAGCTTGCTGGTGTGGAATTGTGCTGTGAATCGAATGACGTTCTCTTTGCCCAAAAGAAGGAAAAGGCTTAGCATCAAGGCTAAAAAGACTTGAAATCCGAGATTGCCGATTTTGATCATAAAGTCGAACCCCGGTTTCACTAAGCTCGGAAGGTCAAGGCTGTCCAACCAAGCGGTTACGTAGCCCGCCACTTCGTTTTGAGGATTGTCATAGAGCTGATTGACAAGCTCGAACAGTTGGGCAATTTGGCCAACCAGGGCGGGGAAAAACTTTGCGCCTGCAAGAATCAAAAGTGCTAGAAGGGCAGCATAGATAAGCGCAAGCAGAAATTTGGTGTTGACCGGAACAATTTTTTCGATCCATCGCTTACTGTAGTGGTGCAGCCGATTCATCAGATACGTCAGCAAAAAGGTCAGTAGAACAAGGTTCAGCATACTGCGAATAAAAAATAGAACAAGGCAAAACAATGCTAGTACCGCAAATCGCTGCACTTCTTTTTTTTGCAAAATAGCCATGATATTCATAAACGACTTCCTTTCAGGACAACAATTTCTACAGTAATAGTTGTATCTTAGTGGTCTTTAAGTCATTAAATCTAGTGCATAAATGTCATATGACACTTTTGAGAGGCTCGGCATCGTGATGGAGAAAGGTATATGTTGGATAGTACCTTTTTCTGTGGTATCTACAATTCTGAATGATTGATAGTGGAATTGTGCCCAGCTGGGGGGTATTCCACTAATCTCCACAGCTTGTAAATAAATGTTGAAAAATGGAAGTTTATGTGATACTTTTAGGTTGTAGATTTTGAACTTTATATCAAGAATGTTTTGATTTGCGAAGAACGCAAATTTCGGATGAATGTCCGGGGTTTGCGTTCTTTTTTCGCTTTAGCGAGAAAAAGGGGGTGAGGTTTTGAATCGCAGGAGGAGCCTGCTTATTAGTTTGGTTGCTGCGGTTATGGCGGGGTTGCTTGTGTATGGGGTGTATGTCATGCAAGTGAATCAGGTTGAGCTGCAGCAGACTGTTCAGGTGGCGGTTCCGAAGGATTTTATTCGGGCCGGTGTCTTGATTCGTGAGGATATGGTGGAATTTAGAACTGTTCAGAAGGGCAGTTACACAGAAGGCATGATGACGAAGCTGACGGAAGTCGTTGGGCAGGAGACCTTGATACCGCTGGGTAAGCAGGAGCCTATTTTGAAATGGAAGGTGAATCGTTACCATTTGCTTCCCAATGAGCAGCAGGCTACTTTTCAAATTCCTAAGGAATATTTGCTGTCGGTTTCAAATGGTATTCGGGCCGGGGATCGGGTGCGCATTTATGTGTCTGGCGCTGATGGCAGCTCGCGCAGGCTTTTTGATGAGAAGGAAATTACGGTTGCTTCCGTGAAGTCCTCGGCGAATGTGGAGGTGGATAATCCGAAGAGTTCTAATCTGCTATCCAAGGTGGAGGGCGATAAGGAAAAGATGTATGCTTCCCGATTGGAAGCGAACGGGGCTATCGACCAGATTAACCTTAATTTAGCAGAGAGTGAGTGGCTTCAGATTGATCAATTATGCAGCTCGAAGAAAGCGAAGTTGGTCATCGCGTTCAGTTCCTCTTCAATTTTGGCAGGGGAATGAAGGGGGGGGTAAAGTGAAGTAAGGTGGAATGCCGGGGAAATGGTATCAGGTTGGCAGAAGAATGAAAGGCGTATGAGATCGGCGAAATATGGAAGGAGGTATGAAATTTGCATATAGGACTGCTGTCATCGGATCAACGATTAATTGATGAGATAACGAATGTGGTATATACGAAGCCATTGAACTGGATGATCTGTTCGGATCCGGATGATTTACGTCGTAAATTAACGGAGATGCCTTACTCGCATACGATCATTTCGGATCGGGAGATGGATTTTGGGGATTTTGAAGAGTTCCTTTCGGAGTTACAGCAGCAGTATGTAGGTTTACAAATTATTGTTCTGCTCTCGAACTATCACGACGCTTCCATTAATGAAAAATATTTAAAGATGTGCAAGCTGATGAAGCTTGATTATGTTCAGCCAGGGCGCAGTACCGCTGTTATTGCTGACGATATTCGGGCTTGGGTTGATGGTTCTGGGGTAGATCACGCGAATCAACAATCGTCAGGAAAGTTAATTACTTTCATCGGCTCAACGCCGAATATAGGTACGACGTTAGCTTCATTTGGTGTAGCACACGCGCTAGCCCAAGAGACATCTATGAAAATCGGATATCTGTGTCTCAATTTAAAAAGCTCCAAACTTCATCGATATTTAGGTCGAGATGAGCATGTTTTTACGCTGGATGGTCTGAGAGCGG
The DNA here is from genome assembly GCF_025369935.1 of Paenibacillus andongensis. NCBI lineage: Bacteria > Bacillati > Bacillota > Bacilli > Caryophanales > Paenibacillaceae > Paenibacillus > Paenibacillus andongensis. Next base: position 1,078,327 of record NZ_CP104467.1, read on the forward strand.
AGCTGAAGGCGCAAAGTCTCACACCGGAAAGGCTACAGCAGGTATGCGATAAGCCGAAAGAGGCACATGGGCTGCATATTCTCTATGGAAATATGCTTCGTGAGCAGGCGGAATTTTTTACGCCATCGGAGATTATTCATTTGTTGCGTGTGGCTAGGGGTACTTTTGATGTATGTATCATCGAAGTGAGCGCTTATTGGGACAATGCGGCAACGGTTTGTGGACTGCTGGAAGCAGATAGCAAAATTGTCGTTACGACAGCGGATATTGCCCATTTTCAAGAGGACTTTTCGAGGTGGATCAGGCAGGTTGGCGCTGTTTTTGGTCTTCAGCCGGATGGCTTTGAGTTAATGGCCGTTCAAACGGATCGACATGCCAAGCATAGCGAGTTCACGATTAAAGATATTCGCAAGGAAACACAGCTGCATCTGATTGGTCAAGTATCCCGGCATGCTGATGCGCTTTCACGTTGTAATCAAGGCAAACTGTTGGACATGTTCGTGCCGACCCACGCCATGCATGAGGAGGTTAAGGGGGTTTCTCGAAAATTCATTGATTACTATAAGCTGACAAGGAAGGTGAGTTTACGACAGGTAACATGGCTTCAGAAAATCATAACTGGCAGACGAGCTGCTACTTAAATCAAGCAGGGAAGAGGTGAAGGGATTGAGTGAGGAAAGGTTTTCAATCATTACATACATGCATGAACGCAAGAGTGAGAGCGCAGCGAGTGATTTGGCTTCAGGAGCTGAGCTGATAAAGAGAAGAAGATCCGATTATGGCTCGGTGAGACCTGGTTTTGGGGCAGTGCAGGGTGTGAGATCACTGGGCTCTTTGGGGGAAGATGACGATGGCGAGGGAAGTCCAAAGTCAAATGTAGGTATTGGGGCTGTCGGTGCAGAAAAACCTGAACAGCAGATGCAAGGGGATGCTCTTTTTAACCAATGGGTACAGGATATTCGAAGTGAACTCGTTACGATGAAGGGCAGGACGGAGGCCGAAAAGCAGTCGTATAACGAGACCTTGAATCGTGCGATTCTTGGTTATGAGGAGGATCGAGGTAAGCTTCTTGCGATTATCCATGATCTGGTTTCAAAAAGAAGGCTATCGGATGTACCTCCGAGGACGAGTGGTTACACGACTTTGCCTGAAGCTATTTTTGCAGAGATTATTGGGCTTAACGTTCTTGAACTAGTACTCAAACATAAGGAAGGACTTGAAGAAATTCAGGTCGTGGGGAGACAGATTTTTGAAGTGCGTGGCGGGATGGCCATGCCGTCTGCTTATACGCTGCCTTCTGTGCGTGAACTAGAGAGGATTCAGCAGAATTTAGTTCTTTTTAATAATGACACTTTGAATCCCAGGAAGCGATGGGCAGAGGTCGTTCTTCGGGACGGATCCCGCGTTACGATGACTGGTTTCGGGTTCACGGCTGAACCGACCTTAACGATTCGTTTTTACACGATTAAACGGTTTGATTTGGCGTCACTTGCCACTGCAGAACTAGCCACGATGGATAAAAGGATGGAGAAGCTGATTCTGTGCCTGATCCGATCTTATTTTAATATGGTGGTTATAGGCCCGACAAACTCGGGAAAGACGAATTTAATCAAAGCGATAATTGCCGAAATGGACGATAATGAACGAATTATTACGATCGAATCGAGATTCGAGTTGAATTTAAAGCGCGATTTTCCGCATAAAAATATCGTTGAATACGAAATTGACGAGGAAGATCATCGGCATTCCGGGCAGCAAGCTTTTAAACTAGCATTGAGGCAATCGCCAAAACGCATTTGTCATGCTGAAATTCGGGATGATGATGCCAACCTTTATGTGAGAGCTTGTACACGAGGTCACGAGGGCAGTATTACTTCGGTTCATGTGAGTGAATTAGAGGATGTGCCTGATGCGATTACAGATATGTGTATGCTCGATGGCAGGGGGATGAATCCACTTCGTCTAACGAAACGGATTACAGAGTTTGTGACACAAATCGGAATAGAGATGGCTGTCGTTGATGGAAAAAGAAAGATTGTGCGAATCGTCGAATATCGTTATGAAAATGAGGAGGTTTGCGTCACGGATCTCGCAGTTTATGACAAGTCGACAGAGGAATGGACATTTCCCGGGAAATTGTCGCATCATGCATCGCGGAAAATAGCTAAGAACGACAAAGAGGGGTTTGCTTTGTTGACGGAACTTGGTTTTATTGAGAAAGAAGGCGAGTCTTAGCCATGATTTTCGCCAAATATGTCTTTCTCTTGTTGTTATTCGTTCTAGTTTTTGTACTTATTCAATCGCTTTTACACGTAATTATCCGACAACGTAAAGCCAGATATAGGCTGCATTATGTCAAAACCTCCACGTTCATCGCTAGATTCAGCGAATATTTGGGAAATAAGAGCTCTTTATTTAAGCATATAAAGGAAATGATGGAATCCGTCGAATCCAAAATGAGCATGAGAGGTATTATGACAGTCAGTTTCGTATTGTTTTTGGTAGGATTGTTGGCGGGGACGTTGTTTTTTCAGACGTTAAAAGGGGTCGTTATTGTCACTTCGATCTGTGTTTCACTTCCTTATATGCTGCTTCGGTTGAAGCTGGTCAGTGTTAGATTGCAAACCCGTCTGGAGTTCCTTCCCGCCGTTGAAGTGTTCTATCAGTACTATATGGTCGATCCAAATAAAAATATGAAAATGGCTCTTAAATATTGTTTAGAAGAAAATCGCATTCTTTATCCGATCAAGCCCGTATTCGAGCAATTATATCGTAACCTCATGACGCAAAGGGATACGGAGGAGAGCTTGCGCATTTTCTCACTCACTTTGGGACATACTTGGGCCGATTATTTCGTCGGTGTCATGCGTGTTGCGTTGACGGAAGGGAGCTTTGTCGGAGAAAGCTTAAAAGAGTTGATTGTCGATATGCGGAAAGCGCAGCGTTTCGATCAGTTGGAAAGAAATCGACTCTTGGAGATACGTATTGCTAATTTTACGCCGATATTATTTCTTGCTTTATTCTTATTTATTAATTTCAAGGTAAACACAGAGAACGCTTATTTGTATTATATGGTTGACCCTGGCGGGCGAAACATGATTCTGGATGCGCTTCTGCTCATTTTTGTCTCGTTTTTAATGGGCATGTACTTATCTATGCGAAGAATGTGAGGGATTTGCTTCCGTGATTATTGAAAGCACACAACTGGCAATGCTGCAGATGGTCTCTAATTTGCTGCTCTTTCTACTTTTCATGACCGTTTTTTATCAATTTTTCATGCAAATGCCTGCACGTAAGAAGAGATGGAGATCACTTCATGTCAAAAGAGCACTGCAAGAAACAAAACTTCCTACATGGATGTTTTCCTGCTTAGGTATGAGTGCAAAAATCGTGGAGGAAAAGCGTCAACTGCTGTTGGGGTGCGGGATTTGGATGAACGCTAACCTTTATGAAGGTGTGAGACGGATTGGAATGGGTGGCGCACTTATGCTCGGTGCTGTTGGGTACTTGGCTCTAAAGCATCCGATGCTAACTTTGAATATCCAGCCGGTTTATGTCATGGCGGGGACGGCTAGTCTACTCATTTTTCTGTTTTTTGACAAAAAGGTGCTGGCTCAATTAAGGGTAAAACGAGCCCATCGAATCGTCCGAGAGATTTACGTGATTAGTCACCATCTTCTCTATTACAACGATTCTGGGCTGAATTTACATGCCAAGCTATCTCTATGTGTTTCCCAAACGCGTTTCATCCGGTCGCACTTTCAATTGATGTTGAATGAATGGTATCAAGGCTCAGAAGAGGCGATTAGCCATTTTAAAATCAGACTAGGGACAGACGAAGCGCACAGCTTTGGGGAAACGCTGAATGCTTTGAGGCTGAATGAACATGGCAGCTATTACGAGTTATTAAAGCAAAGAATTCAGGACTACAAAGAAAAAATGGAACTCGTTCGAGATAGTAAAAAAGAAACCGTGTCTTATCTTTTATTTGTATTAGCAGGACTGCCGATTTTGAACACATTTCGGGTATTCATGTACCCGTGGATTGCGGAAGGCCAACGACTATTTAATGCGATTAACTAATGGAAGAGGGACGTTATGAGAAATATTTTGATCACAGTTATGATGCTAATTGTTGTGGCATTGCTTTTTACATCGATTATTAATGATGGGTCGACAGGAATAAGACGGAATATTTCGACGCACGGAACGCAGGCAAATACGGATATTACAGCATTAAGGCCGTAAGGATGGAAGAATTACAGTGAGATCGATTCTCGTTACGGTGATGTTGATTATGGTGGTGATTGTCATATATAACGGTGTGGTTGGTGGCAGCACAGGGACTCGGAAGCAAGTAAGCAACAGCGGGGCAAGGATCAATGGGACGATTGAACGGATTAATCCATGAAGCAGATATTGGTGTTTATCTTATTTGCGACTATGGTTTGTTGGTTTATGTTTGCGCCGGTGTATAAGCATGTCATTATTGTTCGGCAGGCTGTTTTGCAAAAAGAAGTCGATTATTTGCTTGAAATCGGTGCTAATGGCAGGCACGGGTATATTAATAACACGATGATTCAGGAATCAAAGGATCGGATGGCAGAAAGAGGCTTCATTCCGGGAGATCTCGTTTATACGGTAAACACGACAACAGGGGTTGGGGGAATGGATCCAGGAATGCCCGTTTGGCGAGGAACAGGATTGAGTTTGAAGATGACGTACCCGTATCATCGACTTTTTGTCATTGATCAGCTTGTCGGAATTACGTTTCCTTCCGGATCGGATCGGATGGGGGCAACAGGCATGAAGATGAGCGAGTATGTGCCTTAAGGGCCAGAGGTGATGTCTTGTATAAACTGCTTTTGATCGTCTTGATGAGTGTCGTTTTTATGTCGCTGTATGGACTGCAAACGGATGAAGAATTAGCGATGCATACGCTTTTTCACGGAAAGCATGCATTGAATAACTCGGTGCATGCGGCGGCTCAGCAAAGTGATCAAGTAAAGCTGGCAAGCGGTATTCACAGTATTGATGAGACGAAGGCTAGAGAAGTAGCCATGCAATATTTGCAAGCGAATTTAAGATTGAATACGTCGAATGATCCGCTCCCGAATACGTTTTTGCGCAGTAGGGTTGTGGTGGACTTGTTTAAGATTATTAATGATAATGAGGTATTTCCTTATACGTATGTGAATGCGGGAAATGGCTACACCGTAACGCTGGATCGGCCTGGTGTGATTATGTTTATTCGCTTGGAGTTTCCGCGGACTTATATGGTTTTGCAGCCGATTACTTGGACGATTAAGTCTTCAGCGGAGATGGTATTTTGACTACATATGTAAGTATAATGAGAGGGTGAGGTGTGAATTCAGGGTTACGAGGAGAGATACATATGACTATTTTTCAGCAACGACAGCAGGCGCTGCAGCGTGAGATGACCCGGCGAGGTTGGTCGGGCTTCTTGGTCACGAACAACGTCGATATATATTACTACTGCGGATCGATGCAGACGGGGTATTTGTTTATTCCGGCGGAGGGAGACGCGCTTTACCTCGTACGCCGAAGTTTGGTCCGAGCGGAGGAGGAAGCGTCAGCGGACGTGGAAGCGCTGGGGTCTTTGAAGACGCTGGGTGAGCGTCTTCGCGCGCGCTGCGCGGGTGCGGGTGGATCCGCGGCTTCGCCGCTGCGGATGGGGACTGAGCTGGACGTGTTACCCGTCCAGCTGTATTTGCGGCTGCAGGCCGCGCTGCCCGGCGCTGTCTGGGAGGACGGCTCGCTGCTCGTGCGCGAGCAGCGGATGATCAAATCGCCGGACGAAGTCACGGCGATCAGGGCGGCTGCGCGCGTCGTCGACGCAGCGCTGGAAGCGGTCATCCCCCACATTCGTGAGGGGATGGCGGAGTTGGAGCTGATGGCGCTCATCGAGCATCAGCTCCGGCTGCGCGGGCACCAAGGGCTGATGCGCATGCGCGCGTACAATTCCGAGTTGATAACCGGAATGGTAGCGGCAGGCGCGGCGGCAGCGGTGCCCACTTATTTTGACGGGCCGGCCGGGGGCACGGGGCTTCACCCGTCCAGCCCGCAAAGCTCAGGCCGCGCGCTGATAGGGCGCGGCGAACCGATTCTCGTCGATATCGGCTGCTCGATCGACGGCTATCTGATCGATCAGACGCGTACGCTCGTGATCGGCGATCTAGACCCTGAGCTGCAGAGTGCCTACGACGTGGCGGAGCAGGTGCTCCGCGTCACGGAAGCCAGGCTTCAGCCTGGCGTTATCGCCGAGCATCTGTATTTGCTCGCGCTGGATCAAGTGCAAGAAGCGGGGCTAAGCGCCCACTTCATGGGGTACGGCGCCGACCAAGTGAAGTTCCTTGGTCATGGCATCGGGCTCGAAATCGACGAACTGCCCGTTCTCGCCAAAGGCTTCAAATACCCGCTGGCGCCTGGCATGGTCATCGCGATCGAACCCAAATTCACCTTCCCCGGTCGCGGGGTGGTTGGTATTGAGGATACGTATTTGATTACGGATACGGGGTACGAAAAGCTGACGATTTCCCGTGATGGAATACTTCGGATATAAGGAACGCCATATATTTTACATAGAATTACAGGTTCAGCGGTAATGTGCTAAGGATGATTGTGGCGTATGCAGGCGGATGGTGTCTACTCAAAGCTTGGTACATTTTACAGCCTGAAAGGGAACGAGGATTCGCTATTTTATGAATATGCGCTAAAAATGGCGTTGGGCGGAACGAGGAGGCGCTATGTGTTAGGAAATGATATCAATCATGCCTGAAACAGCAAAATAGCGCATCTACGTTCCTCCAAAATGGGTTTTGGCTTGATTTTAACTAAATTAACGCCTCTACGTTCCGTTGGAGGACTCATATATTATTGAAAAACCCTAGCCAGTGGCTAGGGTTTTTCATCTTTATTAGATGAACATTTAGATTTTCTCAATTACCTTATCAATCAATCCATACGTTCTCGCATCTTCAGCGGTTAGGAAGTAATCACGGTCTGTGTCTAATTCAATCTTCTCGATCGGCTGCTTCGTTGTATCAGCAAGTATACGATTGAGTGTTCGCCGTGTTTTGAGAATGTGCTGGGCACGGATGTGAATATCGCTGGCTTGGCCTTGGGCGCCTCCCCATGGTTGGTGAATCATGACCTCAGCATTAGGGAGAGCAAACCTTTTGCCAGGAGCACCTGCTGTTAAGAGAATGGCACCCATGGAAGCGGCCATACCTACGCAAATGGTGGAAACGTCAGGCTTAATGAAATGCATCGTATCATAAATCGCGAGTCCTGCAGAAGTGGAACCACCGGGTGAATTGATGTAGAGAGAAATATCTTTCTCCGGATCTTCAGCGGAAAGGAACAGCAGCTGGGCAACAATCGCATTGGCTACTTGATCATTAACCTCCGTACCCAGGAAGATAATTCTGTCTTTCAACAGTCGGGAATAAATATCGTAAGAGCGCTCGCCGCGCGAAGATTGTTCGACAACCATAGGTATGAAACTCATTGGAATCATCCTTTCATGTTTAAGTACTATATTTAAGAAGCTTTGCTTTGGATGGTATGACTGTGGACAGTGCGTTTTTGACCAAAACCAGAGGATACCATGATTAAACGGATCGGTTCCTCGCCATGGGTGGTTTGCAATTCACGAACAGTGAACGTAGCTTCCGATTCATTGGTCGAGGTGCTTTGACGACGATAAGAGTCGATCGAAATCACGTTGCTTCCTGAGGGTTCTGAAGTACGTTGGGCGGTTTGCTCCCAAGCAATAACAGGTGTTGCAGGTACAGCGTCATTCTGCGGTTTACTTGTTTGGTGTTCATGGCTCATAGCGGTTGCCTCCTCATTCTTTCGGTTTGGGATACACGGCTAACAAGACTTGATAGGCATCATTTTCGTCTTTGCAGCCCGAATATCGATCGACCAATTGCTGCACCATGGCAGCGTACTCCTCAACGAATGTTTGCCTTTGCTGTGCATCAGACAGATAGACCTGCAGCTGAAGCGTTGCACTTGGAATCTCTTCGCCTACATCGGATTGTTCCATAAGCAGCATGGCATCTCTTCGAATCCGCTCGGATGTGGTCACAAGGTGAGCCAAAGAACTCTGGTCCTTCAATCTCTGCAAGGTTTCGGGTTTCATACTTAGCGATTCGGCCAGCACAAATGTCTTGGCTATCGCTCTGTACAAGACTTCGACCAGATTGCGCACCTGGCGTGTGCCTACGCGCTCAACTAATCCAGCTTTCTCCAAAGCTTTGAGGTGATAGTTAATACGTTGAGCCGTTTCCCCGAGTGTTCGAGCTACTTCAGCAGCAGAGCCTGGTTCCAGCAGCTGAGCAATGATCTCCCCGCGAATAGGGTTCAGCAAGACGGTAGCTTGCTCTGGAGACTCGATGTAATAGCTGTCTTGAATATCTTTTAGCATGGAGTGGATAGCCTCCAGTACAAAGTGTGTGTTACGTAAAAATATTTTATTACGTGGATGATGAAATGTCAATGGGCGGTGGGGGGACCAACTGTTGGATGACAAATTGGTTTTGAAATTGACAATAAAGTTTTGAAATGACAAATATAGTTTTGAAATAGAGGTTTAGCTAGTTTGTTGGATGAGAAATTGCTTTTGAAGTAGACAATAATACTTTTGAAGTGACAATTAAAGTCTTGAAGTAACAAATTAAGTTTTGAAGTAAAGTAGGCGTTCACTCAATCTATTGGGTGAACGCTTATTACATTTTTTTCTATGATTCCCGTTAGCGTCGCATCCCTGCTTAGGGTGCGTGGATTGAAATATCTAACATCACCTTAACATCCTGCCATGTTTCTTTGGGTTGGATTAGGATGTGCTATTCGACTTTCAATTGATTAATTCTTTTTGACAGGTCCTACAGTTTGCGAGTTTGTTAGACATGTTTGATTTCTCCTTTTCAATGGACTGGCTCTTATAGAAACACACATAAGACAAACTGGAATTGACATATAAATTGCTGGAAAGAAGCTCTGAGAGGGAGGGAAGGTAAATGATGTTTCAACCACACCCAGATAATACCGCAATTGTGATTACAGACCCACAAAATGACTTTATGTGTCCTGGGGGGAGAGGCTATCATCTGACAAAAGCAAATATTGAACGAAACAATACGATACAAAACCTTGAACTATTAATGAGAACTGCCATGAATAAAGGATACCAACTATTTATATCACCCCATTATTTATACCCTCATGATTATAGCTGGCAATTTACAGGAAATGAACAAAAAATGTTATTAGGTCTTAGAATGTATCAAGTGGCAAATGCGTACACACCACCGTCATTTGGAGCTGATTTTGTTCATTCTTTAAAACCTTATATTTTTGATAGGAGAACCGTCGTTTCAACTCCACACAAGGTTGCTAGCCCACAAACAAATGACTTGGTTTACCAGTTACGACAACATAGAAAAGAGAAGATAATTATCGCAGGAGTGCTTTCCAACATTTGTGTAGAGTCCCATATGAGGCATTTAATCGAAACTGGTTTTGAAACAGCTGTTGTATACGATGCCACGGCAACAATAAGTGAAGAAGATTTTCAAGCAGCCGTTACGAATTACAAAGCATTTGCCAGTGCTAGTTGGACAACAATGGAAGCTATTTCATACTTATAAATCCTTTGAGCGCGACGAGAGGGTTTAAAACGTGCGAATGAAAGTTTGCTAGCAACTCGTTATGTAGATCTCCTAATACACGAAGAAGGTCTAAATCACGTTCTCTATAAAGAGTTGAGGTATGGTTTGTGGCTATCAGTACAATGAAATAGGATTATTCCAGACAAATGTAGGTAGATTTGTGTCGTTAGACAAATGTCGGATGATAAGAACATGGTTACATTAAAAGTCGCATTTGATGCGGCTTTTTCATTTTATGTCCTCAAGTTCTTGTCAAAATTAAATGACAAGAACTTTGGGACATTCCCGACGAATGCTCTGTAATCTTGAGCACTGTTTGTTGAGCTAACGGGCAGTAGAGCGTGGTGGCAATACGATACTCTTATTAACAAAACTGTAGGAAAAAGTAGTGGAACAAAGGTTTTTTTCATTTATAGTACGTTTCCACTCAGTCTTTCTAAACATAAATTAAAATTTGAGGGTGGTAAGATTTCTTATAAGTTGAGCAATTTTAAATGGTTATACGTATTCTTCTGCATATGCTTTTTACTTTAGAAGTAATACTGCCGTGTCTCAGGTAGTTGATGAAAAATCTTCTGTCTAAGCAAAAAATCCGCCGCACATCAACGACGGTTTTGCTCGAATAACAACACTAATTAACTGCTGGATCAATATTAACGGAAGCAGGGAATAAGAATGTAACCGTAGCATCCGGTGAAAAAGTAGCCGTAAGGACACCATAGTTCTTTACTAATACTGCAACTGTCGATGATATCGAAGGTCCTGCTCCACTAGTAAGAGTTGTATCGATTAACCGCATCACATTAGGTGGATCTAGGCTATTAATGGTAATCGCCGATGTGTTGGGTCCTGTAGATCGATATAGACCTTTGAACGTATAATCCGCTGAGTTTGCATTAGGAAGGTTGTTAATGTTAATGACTTCCGTATCCGACTCCACCTCATCCGAATATAATTTGATCCTCCCTGTACTAGAGGTATTTAGCGCGTTGTTTGATGTGCGAATGAAGTCAATATCAGCGATAAAACTTGCATCATTAGCAAGTAGAATACCAGTTCCCGTATTAAGTCCGGTCCCGTTTTCGAGTTGTCCTCCCTTTACCCTTAAGGTACCTGCAGTTACAACTATGGCTGCTGTACCGGCAAGGGTTACGCCGCCAGGAGTAAAAATACTATCGAAGTAAATGTCTGAGGTGGCCGTAGAATTATATTGAATACATACACCACCGACTCTAAAATCTTTGATATGTGCTTCGAGATTCGCCGAATCCTGAACAGAAATGCCTGTATAATCCGTGCCACCCTGAAGAAGGTTACCAACGATTCGAGTGATGACGTTCCCGCTTAGCAAAATGATATTTTGATCTAAACTAGGCTGGAAGACAGAGATCTCGTCAAAAGTAAGTGCTACATTGCCTGAAATCGCTTCTAAAGCACGTGTGCCCAATTGAATTTTATCAATGTTGCCATAGAAATTGCCTCCGGAGACCATAATTCCTATAGAAGAAGGCGTAAAAGTGTTGAACATGAGTCCTCCTTCTATGTCAAGATTGCCATTCACTAGTCTTATCATCTGCGCTGGAAAGAAGGCATCCATTCGATTGAATCTAATGTTTGCAGTACCTGCTTCTTGAAGTATTAAGCTGGATCCTGTAAATATAGGATCTGTGTTTATATTGCTGGAGAGTTCATCTACATAACAACGGAGGTTTGGATTGCCACCGCCAGAAGAGAGATGGATACAATTCCCAAAAGCTGATATCACATTAACATTCGCATCGACTTGACCATCCGTGATTAGCAAGGCTGTATTTAAACCGTTACCACGATCGAATGTGCTGATACGTTCTCCAATCATGTTTAAATTTCCGCCGGTCCCAACTGTAATAAGCCCATTTGCCGATCCAGATATTTCCTGGAAATTCAGGAATAGAACACTGTTGTTTTCAACACGTACGGATGGAATGGTTAACCCGTTTGTGGTCATCTGCATCGCAGTCACCTTGTGACTACCTCCGGCTACGTTGATATTTCCTGCCTCGCTAGAAATGAGATCCACCTGTAATCTCATTTGCCCATTTTGAAGATCGATGGCCGGGTTCACCGTCTGGAAGGAATTCATTGTTTTGACATTGATAACTGCCTCACCGTTCTGCATAAGAATACATCGATCTTGACTAAATATTCTATCGAAATCACCCGTGAATTGCGTATTCCCATTAATATCGAGTGCCGGAGCTGCTGAATTAATTACGACCAATATATAAGAAAATAAACTAATATTACCGGCTTGGATCGAGACCCCTTGGGAATTGCCTACCAGAGCAATGGAGTAACAAATAAAGGTTCCTGTAAATGTCGGAGTGACATCTATAATTAAACCAGAGTTGGACTGTATGTTGCGTGTTCGCATTGTGATAGCTGTTGTCTGGGTTGCAGCACTGTTGGACACAACAATAGCCCTGCCTCCACTATTAATCATGGTTACTTCAAGGCCAATACTAATCGTTTCTGTCCCCGTAAAAAGGATGAGGTCATCTGTACCGGTGATATCATTCGATATTTCAAAAGCTTTCAAAAACAGCACACCACTAGCAATCACAACCGCAGAGCCTCCGATGAAGTTGTTCGTGATACTCTCCCTAACATTAATGGTATAATTCCCGCCACCTAGGAGACTGATCGTGTTACCAACCGTATCACTCATTGATTCACATTCAAAGTGGACCGTGCTGGCTCCTGTACTCTGAAGAATGGAACTACCTGCAGCTGTTGCTCCATTAGTCAGAAACTGTCCCTCACCAAGCACATCAAAAGCGATCACTGCCCCCAGATCATCAAAAAGGTTTCCGACTGCTATCACTATGGCTCCCTTTTCAAATACCCAGCCGATTCCGTCTTTAGCCAAGTTCGTCTCCATATATACTCCGGGACGTACAATAATTGTCGTGCCCGAAGGGACACTAGCCACAGCTGCAGCGGCCGTCTGCCAAGGTTTTGTCTCGTCGTCAAGCATGGCGGTTGCATTGTTACCATACACAGGATCGACAAATGCCGTCTGATTCACAAGTAACTGAGTAGGACCCGTAGGGCCGATTACACCTTGAGGTCCGGTTGGGCCTTGAATGCCCTGAGGACCATCTAGACCTGGAGGACCGGTAACACCTTGTGGCCCGGCTGGGCCTTGAATGCCTTGAGGTCCATCTAGACCTGGAGGACCGATAACACCTTGTGGCCCGGTTGGACCTTGTATTCCTTGAGGTCCAATTATACCAGGGGATCCTGCTAAACCTCGCGGCCCGACTGGCCCTGCCGGTCCAGTTACACCTTGCTGACCTTGAGGTCCCGCAATTCCTCTACGTCCCTTCCGACCGCGGGGTCCAGGAACACAGTGTACTTTTCTCAAAAACTGACGGATTGTTCTACGAATGAAGGGCTTTAATTCTTCCTCACACGTTTTGCAATTAGATGGGCTAGTGGCTATTTTCTTTTTTACAGAAATATACTTTTTCTTTTTTAATGAAGAAGATTCAGTGTTCATCTTTTTAATCTCTTCCAAAACGTACACTCCTCCTCCAATGCGGATGTGTATATCCTATGATGGCGAGGAGATTTGCGGAAAGGCTTATACCTATTGATCTGTTGCCATAATAATTTGTAATTGAGTTCCATCATGAGGGAGAAGTACCAATCGACTTCGAAAAATAAGCACATCATTGGGACGGGCAGTTTACGCTAATGAAGGAATTGAATAAGGTCATCCCGAATAATGAATTATCCCTTGAGGAAGTAGGTTTGTTTGTGAGAAGTGAACATTTATTAAAGCTCCTGCATGAGATGGAATTGAATACTGACCGTCCATTTGATGGGTGTATCGAAGCAGAAATAAAGTTACTGGAGCAAGAAATGGGAATCAAGTTACCCGAGTCTTATCGCCAATACTTACTTGCTGTTGGCCATTATTCAGGAAAATTATTCCAAGGTACAGATACGAATTTCTCATAACTAAAGGAACTTCAGGATGAAGCAAAAGAATTATTACGAGAAAATAATAACCCGGTAGTGTTGCCTGATAGCAATTTTGTATTCTCAATGCATCAGGGTTATGAAATTAGATTTTTTAAATTAAATGAAGGGGATAATCCTCCGGTCATGGAATGGTACGAGGGGAGTACAAAGGGGATAATTAAGCTATTAAGCTCTATGATTCATTTGAAGAGTTTCTTTCTGATTCAATTTATCAGCATACAACCATAAGATGGCTTGATTAATCTAAGGAAAAAGATAGCACAATGAAAAAACGAAGGCAGCCGGCCAGACTGATCGGCTGCCTTCTCCACGCTAACGGGCAGGATAATTGAATAAATTTAGGAAACTTATTCCAATATGGCACGTCTAATAAGTGCAGCATAATAACTTAATTTTTTTAGCGTGATTAACACATTTATCTTTGATAAGCCAGGGGAACCACATCTCGAATGTTACTCAGAAGAAGGAAGTGGCTAAAATGAAAAATAAAATCATGAAATCGGCATGTGTCGGTTTAGTTATTATTATTGGAGGATTACTTAGTTATAATGCTTATGCAGATATTCTGCCAAATGCAGTAAAACTATCCCAACTTAAAAATGATTTCGAAAAAGAAAAGGCAATCTTTGAGTCAATGCCAGAGAGTAAAACAGATGAAGATCATGCTAAAGTAGAGAAGCAAGGTCGTAAGGTAAAAGAACTTGGCAGGGAAGCTGGATTGTTAGAAGCAGATTTAAATCCCCCTGATCCCAAAAAAGAGTTAGAGGATAACATTCGTGGATTAAAGGGAATTTTGGCTGAAAACGAATATTTTAAAACAAGAGTCGATGATCCTGCGTATGGGGAGATGTATAAAAAAGGAATTAAAATTGTTGAACAGAAGAAAAGAGACCTTGCTGAAATTGAAAAAGAATTAAAAGAAAATAAAACACCTATTGAAGAGCTTGTAAAAAGGTTTGAAAATGTTAGAGATACAAAAGTGCTAGAATAAGGTAAAGGCATTAAACTAACGGATAACGTTAGTTCAACGAGCCATCTGTTTTTATTAATTTGTCATATGTATTTCAAAACTAATTTGTAATTCAAACAATTTACCCCTAAATCCATTTCAAAACTTTATTTGTCATATTAATTTTTACGAAAAAGGCAGCAAACCCTTGTGTTTGCTGCCTTTCTTCATTTCAAAACCAATTTGTCATCCAACACCAACTATCTGGTGACAAATAAGTTTTGAAGTAGACAATAAAGTTTTGAAGTAACAAACATAGTTTTGAAGTATAGAAACTAACCCATTTGGCGAGATTGTATAATACCAAGATGTTTAGGACATTTGTCCTTAGTTAGCAGCTGCGTTCACTCCATTGGGTGAACGCTTATTTTACTTTAGGGGGAAGTAATGATGAATAGAGGTAGTGCTATACGCAAGACTCAGATGAATAGACTGAAGGACGGTAGAGGTCAAGGATATTGAATTTATTATAAACCTTTCATACAAGCAAGTGACAATAAAACACCTTCTGATGGATATCTTATTAGGGAGTTTGGATGGAAATAATCCCATTCAACATCTATTGTTAATTCGGTTCCTGTTTGGTTCTATAGTGAATTGGTAGAACGATTAATGGTATAAAGCCACCTAATGGGAGAAGCACCGTCGTGTTGCTGTGATTCGGAAAGCCCAAGTAATCCAGAATGATCAATCTTGCTTGCTACTTGATACGGACTGGCAATTTGAAGCGATCGTCACGAATCTTGTATGGGAGCCCATTGATCTATGGCGATTTTACAACCAGCGGTGCTGTATGGAAAACTACATCAAGGAAGCCAAAGGCGGGGTTTCCATAGCCCTAATAAGGTGCGCCGATTATGATGCCGCTCTTCTATGAATTCAAGAATGACGATAAGGTTTGGGATATGAAAGACGAATACATGTATGGTCCGGATTTGTTGGTTGCCCCCATACTTTATGAAGGTGCTGTATCAAGAGAGGTGTATCTGCCCGAAGGTTCTTTATGGACGGATGCACGTACAGGAAGTATCTTCGAAGGCGGACAAACCATTCATGTTGAAGCTCCACTAAGTACAATTCCGGTATTTTTACGCGATGGAAAACAATCGTATCTTATTGGAAAAATATAAAGATTAGTTTAGGTTTAGGGAGAAGCAGGAGGAATGCCTGCTTCTCTTTATTTGGAATCTAATCACATTACCATTACCATTCTCATTTAATTATGAAATATGTTATGATTTCGAATGAATAATGCGTAATCATCCTACTAATTAATGAGAAGGAATAGTCATATGAAACCGTCCTATTTGAAAAAACTTCCCATCATGCTGCAATTATCATTACTAGGTTTAATTATCGTTATGGTTATGCTTTCGATCATGGCTGTCAATTATTACCGTGCGGTCAATGTCGTTAAGAAGGATAACAACGATTACATCAAAGGTGTTATTTCACAACTGAACCAATCTATTTCTGCCAATAGCAAAGATATTCAAAGAATTATTGAAACGGTTGCCTACAACGGACAAACCGTACAACGTTATTTGAATTCAACAGATTTAGCCCAAAAGGTTGAATTGTTTACCCAGTTTAAGGCTTATTTGTCAGATATGAAGGGAATGAAAACGGGAATTCTGGATATTGCGTTAATTGAAAATAATGGCACAGTCTATAACTTCAGTGCCAATTCGCCCCAGCTTGCAGTGATTTCTCAGGAAATTCCGAGAAATAATTTGTACTCTTTTTTGGGGTTTAAAATGATCGCTTTACCTTATACGCTAACGCCAGTTGTAGTAGCGGGAGCACCAATCTACTCTACAACTAATTTTGAAAAGGACAAACAAGAACTCGGTACTTTACTGCTGGTCTTAGATAATCGATTGCTTTTCGGCGACGGCAACCCTGTCAATTTACCCGAGGGTGCCTTAGTCTACATGACGGATCGCAACGGAAGCCTCTTTTATACGAATGATGATTCAAGTAAACTGGGGAAGCCGATTCCAAAAGATAAATTGTTGAATCATAACAGTCAATATATGATTCAGAGGGAAGCTATTCCGGAAATGGACGGTGAAATTATTATTGCCATGCCGAATCGTGTGCTCCTTCAAGGTCTTAACGATATCCGTCGACAGCAGCTCATCATGGTCGTCATCGCACTCGTATTGATGATCATACCTCTTCTGTTCGTGAGCAACAACATTCTGCGGCCTTTGAAGAAGTTTATGAGGCTGATGGGAGAAGTGAGTCTCGGGGAAAAAAAACATCTCAGCAAACGAATAGCAGTAGATGGTTATGCGGAAATGATTATTATGGCTTCGCGTTTCAATGAAATGTTGGCGGAAATCGAGAAGTTGACGGATCATTTGCTGGAAAGCAAACATGATCTTTACGAGACGGAATTGACCAAGCGTAGAGTGGAACTCACCCTTCTGCAAAGCCAAATCAATCCACATTTTTTATACAATACACTGGAATCAATTAAAGGGCTTGCCGTGGAGGAGGGTTCTACCCAAATATTTGAACTGACTAAAGCGCTTGCTTTGTTTTTCCGATACAGTGTCAAAGGATCTGACATGGTTCCCTTGGAAAGAGAATTGATGATCATTAAAAACTATATCTACATTCATCAAATTCGTTTTGGCAGACGGCTGCAAGTGGAGTACGATATTGGTACGGATTGCCTTTCCTATCTTGTTCCTAAAATGATCTTACAACCCATAGTGGAAAACGCCATTAAACATGGTATTGAGCCGCTCGAACGAACTGGTTTGTTGGTGATACGAGGCTATAGGGATGAGGAGAAGCTGTACCTCTTCGTTACTGATAACGGAACAGGAATAAGTTTGGAGAAGTTAAAGGAGATTCATACTACAATTGAACGCGGATCGGCTATTGAAGGCATTGATGACGATTCCGTAACTGGCATTGGACTTGCGAACGTGCATAACAGAATTCGCATGATCTTCGGTGAATCATATGGCATTGAGATGACGAGCGAGCTTAAAGTCGGAACAACCGTTTCATTTATTATTCCGATTAGGGGGAATGAGCATGTATAAAGTCTTTATTGTGGACGACGAGGAACTGGTTATTAAAAGCCTGAAAGCGTCGGTGGATTGGAAGGGATGCGGCTATGAAGTTGTTGGGTATGCCCAGAGCGGGGAGGAGGCAGTGGAAGCTGTAAAACAAGTTCAGCCGGATGTGGTTTTTTCCGATATTCGGATGCCCGGAATGAACGGGCTGGAACTGAAAAAACGATTGGACGACGTCGGTATATCCTCCAAATTTATCATAGTGAGCGGTCTGGCGGAATTTGCTCTCGCACAGAAAGCGATCCAGAACGGCGTATCCGGTTATTGCCTGAAGCCTTTCGACGAGATGGAACTCATGGGGTATCTGAAAAAGATCAAGCGGGAATTAGACGCCAGCCGTCTGTTGCCTGAAGGGGAAATCCTTGATTTGATTGAAAGCGGTACGCCGGAAGCAAACAGCAGATTGCGACGGGAGTTAGCTTTTGCCGGAATTGACGAGTCCGGAAAAGACGACTTGCGTATCATGCTTACCGTAAGAAGGGACAGGCTGCCGATCCATGAGCAAACCCCTTGCCTTACGGTGCGTATTGGTTATCGCAAGTTTATTTACGTAATGGCGGACAGCGATGCAGCACAGTTCATGTCCAACTTTTCTTCTGAAAGTCGTGAATTCTGGAAAGGAATCGGGTTCAGCGAGCGGGTTGTCGAGCCGGCAGAATTTACGCAGGCTATCCAGGATGCGGAACTTCAAGCCTATCAATATTTCACTTTAGCCGAAAGCTTCACATGGGAAGGATCATGCGAAACCAATGACATGAAGCCGGTATTTGTAGAACTGACTGCAGGTAATAGCCAGGCGATCATTGCGCAGTTGGATTCCTTGTTATCCATGTTTCAGAGCGGCCTTCTGAATATCCGGCATGCCCTGTTGTTGTATAACGACTGCATTTCGAAACAAAGTCGAAATGGTAAGGAGTCGGACGATTTATACCTATATTCATTGGAACAATTGGCTGATCAGTTTGAAGATGTCCGGGATATGATCGAGTATTTAAAGCGATTGTTCCGGGAGGAGCAGACCGAACAACAGCACGTTCTCATACAACCTGGACGCAGTACATTCTCTGCCATGCTGGAATACATCAACGAGCACTTCAGCGAGGACATTACCATTCTGGGCGTAAGTAAACGATTCAAATTAAACCCAAACTACATCTCGCAATTATTCAGAAAAGAACTGGATAAAACCTTTACCGAATACATGACTGGCCTTAGAATGAGCCGCGCTTCGGAGTTGCTCAAGACCACCTCCATTCCGATCAACGAAATAGCGGAGCAGATAGGATATAAGGATTATTTTTATTTCAGTAAAATATTCAAAAAAATGATGGGCGTTCCGCCTAGAACCTATCGATTCGACCAAGGTCAAAACGGTTTTTTTCCGGCTCCTGAATAAAGGAGTCCTTTTTTTTTGTACTCTAAATCGGTAACTTGTACTTGAATTAGGTGTAAGATCATTCCGACTCCTATACGACACAAAGTTGTTTAAAAATACAAAATAAATGCTAATTGAGCGACATACCCCTAGGAAAGCGCTTGCTTTATAATGAGTCCAGGAGGCGAGAGGGATATGCAACATACAGTAACACAGACAAAATACAAAAGACGCCGCGGGGCGGAAGTCGTCCGTCGGCGATGGCAGGAAGTCGTCCGGCATAAGTATTTCTACTTGATGGTATTCCCAACGGTGTTGTTCTTTCTGATCTTCGCGTATGTACCCATGTACGGAGTGATCTTGGCTTTTAAGGACTTCAATTATTCACTGGGCATCATGAACAGTCCCTGGAACAACTTTCAAAACTTTCGGGATGTGCTGGGCGATCCGAAATTCCATCATGCGTTCAACAACACCTTGTTGATTAGCTTCGGGCGTTTGCTTATCGAATTTCCGATTCCGATCCTGCTGGCGATTATGTTGAATGAAATGCGAAACGGAAAATTAAAACGGATCTATCAAACCGTATTTACGATTCCGCATTTCATCAGCTGGGTCGTGTTAAGCGGAATCATAACGAGTATCCTGAGCGATCAGGGCGTGCTCAATCAGATCCTGCAGCTATTCGGATGGGAAAAAAACACGATCCTGATCCACGATGGAAGTTTTCTGGCGCTGCTGTTCACATCGAACATATGGAAAGAAGCAGGCTGGTCCTCCATTATTTATCTGGCCGCCATCGCGGGTATCAATCCCGAGCTTTATGAAGCGGCGGCCATAGACGGCGCAAACCGTTATCAGCAAATGAAGGCCATTACATGGCCGGTGATCCTTACTACGGCAGCTATTCTACTTATTCTGGCAGTCGGCGGTATCATGAATGGCGGGTTCGATCAGATTTTCAATTTGTATAACCCGGCCGTGTATGAACGTGCAGATATTCTCGATACCTACGTTTATCGCAGTGCCTTTGTAGACGCAACGGGGTTCGGCTTTTCCACTACAGTTGGTTTACTGAAATCCGTTATCAGTTGTTTGTTGCTTTTCGGAGCAAACTTTTTTGTGAAGCATGTTATGAAGGAGGGCGGCCTCTATTGAAACGTTTCTCGGTTTCTAAGGCGTTTATTGCGATCTTCCTGGGGTTGTGCGCGATCGTGGCTGTGTTCCCGTTTTATCAAACGCTCGTTCTGTCCTTGTCTACTATATTAGACAAGAAAGCGGGAGGGGTCATGTTGTTTCCGAGATCCATTGATCTCTCTTCGTATAAATATATTTTTCATGAAGGGAAAGTGGTCAATGGTTTGCTTATATCAGTCTTCGTGACCGTGTTAGGCACATTGATAAATTTGATAGTAACGACGACTGGCGCTTACGCGTTATCCAAGAATTCGATGCCAGGCCGTAACGCGATCCTTACTTGCATCATCTTTACCATGTTTTTCTCAGGCGGTCTTATTCCCTTTTATTTGACCATTCAAAGCCTGCACTTGCAGAATAATTTACTTGTCATGGTATTGCCGGCGGCTGTAAACGCCTTCAACCTCATCCTGATGAAGAATTTCTTTGGAACCGTCAACCCTGCTCTTGAAGAGTCGGCCAAAATTGACGGGGCCAACGATCTGAGTATCCTCATTCGCATCGTCATACCTGTTTCGTTGCCGATCATGGCGACCATGTGCTTGTTTTATGCGGTTGATCGTTGGAATGAATGGTGGCTCCCGATGTTGTTTATCAACGATATAAACTTGCATCCCTTGCAGCTTGTATTAAGAGACACGATAACCAATCTGAGTCAGTCGATCAACAGCTCGTTAGGCCAACAGTTTGCCGCACAAATGCAAAACGTTTATCCGGAATCGGTAAAGTCAGCGATGATCATCGTCTCCGCCATTCCCATATTAATGGCTTATCCATTCGTGCAGAAACACTTCAATGCAGGAGTCATGGTCGGCTCCGTCAAAGAATGATAATAATGGCTTCGGCCGCTATTATATACATCTTGAGCTTCAAAAATACAAGGAGGGTTTATAAAATGAAGGTTAAACAAAGAGTATTAGCATGTTCGGCTTTGATTTTGCTTGCAGGTACGGTGCTATCCGCCTGCAGCAAAGAGGGGAGCAAGACAAATACCCCGAGCGTAACGCCAAACGCATCACAGAAGCCAGGTGATACGGCAATGAGCAAGCCATTGGAGCTCAGCGTTGCCGTATGGGACATTGAGACGGGCTTTAACGCTCCAAATGCAAAAAATGACACCGTTTACAACGATTTGACCAAGAAATTCAACATCACGATCAAACCCATTCAGATTACCTGGAACGACTGGGAGGAGAAGGCAAAGGTATGGGCCGCGTCCAATCAGCTTCCCGATATGTTCGCCGACGTGCTCGCTACTGGTAATATCGGGTTGTACCAAACATGGGCCAAGCAAGGCGTCCTCAAGGCGCTCCCCGACGACCTGAGCTCGTATCCGAATTTGAAAAAAGCCATGTCCAATGAGGCTGTGCAACCGTACAAGGTGGATGGGAAATTCTATACGGTTCCGCGCTTTGGCGGCGAGGATGTCGGCGATGGAAGGCTAGGCAGGCCTATCCGTTATCGGAAAGACTGGGCGGCGGAAGCCGGATATACGAAGGACCCGGCAAGCTTTGAAGAATTCGTGACCATGACCAAAGCGGTCATGCTGAAGCACCCTGGAATCGCCGGTTTGACGGTTAATGCGAAAGACTATCTGTATACGACATTTTTAGGAAGTTTCCCTGATATGGTGTATCCCGATAACTGGAGCAAAGAAAACGGCAAGTGGATCCCTTCCTTCACATCCGAGAGAGCCTATACGGGTATCCAACAGCTTCGCACCCTTTATACAGATGGTATCCTTGACAAGGACTTTGCAACTCAGAAAGACGCTGATGGCACGAACAAGTTTTTGAACGGTCAAAGCTTTGCGCTTTTCGGCGATGTCGTAGAGGCTCCTAAAGTAGAAGCCTTCAAAAAGGCGAATCCGGGAGTTGAAGTTTCCAAAGCAATTGGTTATATGAATATTTGGCCGGCCGCCGACGGGAAACGGTATACGCCAGGTGGAGCTCCTTTCTGGTCCGAAACGCTATTCCCCGCCACGCTTGACGAAGAAAAATTCAAACGGGCGCTCCAAGTGCTGGATTACATGATGTCTGATGAGTATAGGGTTCTAGTAGCGAGTGGAATCAAGAATGTCGATTATAAAGTGGACAATGAAAAATACGTTTCCGTGCTCAAACCCGATGAAAAGCTTGACGACAAATACCCGATCACGCGAAAACTGGGTTGGCTTGCCGCATGGGACCCTACCTACTTTAAAGGCAAAGCAGTGATAAGCTCAGACCCTGATTTTGCTGCAGTGCAAAAAGATCAACTTGATACATTCAATCGTTATAAACAAGAAGATACGCTGATGCCTCTCCACTTTGAATTCGATGCGGTAATTACTCCAGCTAAAAGCAAGTTTCAGGCTCTGGGCAACGATATCAGGAATGACATCATCAAAGTCATTCTGGGCAAGGGCGATCCGATTGCCCAGTGGAAAGAAATCGTGAAGAGCTACGACTCCAAAGGTGTGCCTGAAGCCATCAAAGAAGTCAACGACGAGGTAGCCAAGAGAGGCATTAAGTAACAACTCCTATTTCATGACCGTTCATGACATGAGAGAAGCTTCCGAACTATACGCAACCTGTTCGCGAAGCTTCTCTCGTTCCTGATAAACTTTAGGGAAAGGAGGATGAACAAACCGTTTTTGTATGCGCTTTAAATCAGCTTTTCATTAAAGAAGGAGTTGAAATGTATGGTCTTTCACAGAAGTAAGAAATGGTCTAAAGTGTTATCTATTCTGATTGCATTTGTAGTAGCTTTCGTTCCGATCATGTTCAACTTTCCAGCAACGGTTCAAGCAGCGACAACATTACAGACTTATCCTGCCCCAACGGGTGTTGCACTGAACAACACGTTTACTGTTCAAGTACGTGCAAACGGCGGAGCTTGGCAGAATGTGGACGCATATGACGTGATGGTTCAGTATAATTCTGCATCTCATGCCTCCTTCGCCTATTTCGATACGAACGGTCCGGTTGACGTTCAAGTGACTTATAACGGGACCCTTACATCGGCAGCGGTCAATCCTGCGAGCAAGGGCATTACTCCCGCGATCAACGGCAATACCATGACCTTTACCATACCCGGTCCCACCAAGCTCTCGGTTGAGGTTAATGGGGATGTTGCCCATAATCTTCATCTTTTTGCAAACCCGATAGACCCTAATCCTCCGAGTCCTACAGATCCGAATGTCATTTACGTGGGTCCCGGTTATTATAACCAGGACTATAGGGTGCCAAGTGGAAAAACACTTTATCTTGCAGGCGGAGCAGTCGTTCACGGTGCGATCTATATGGACAGCACCACCAATGCCAAGCTCATGGGCCGCGGCGTTATTGACCGGCCTGTAGCCAGGGCCATTTCGCTTGACAACGCCACAGGAGCCGTTGTCGACGGGATCATCGTAAAAGACTACGGTGACGGCAATAATGGTGGCTGCTTCATGAATATTGGAAATTCCAGCAATATATCAATCAATAACGCAAAGGGTTTCGGAACCGCGAGATGGTCTGACGGTATCGATGTATTTACATCTACCAACGTTACCATCAACGACACGTTTATCCGCTCCGGTGATGACTCCATTGCTGTATACGGTCCCCGCCCGAACGGGGGACATGTTTACAATGGGGATCTTCAAAATGTGAATGTAACGGGCAGTATTTTGTGGCCCGATAAGGCACATTCGATTAACATCGGCTTCCATGGCGACCCGACCTTACCAGGCGGAGGAGCCAATCTCGATTCGATTAGCTTTAAGGATATTGACATCCTGACGTACGACCCGGCGGATGCGGGTTTTTCCTTACCTATCAACATCGCTGTTGCAAACGGCAACATGCTCACCAATGTCTATTTCGAAAACATCCGAATACAGGATTCTGTTGTTCACAAGATTGTTGATATCTCAGTCGGTACCGGAGATATGCCCGGTGGTGTTATGGGACGTGGAATCAACAACGTCTATTTTAAGAATGTCAGCTATACCGGCACTAATAGCACATCTTCACCCATTTCCGGTGCACAAAACGTCACCTTTGAGAATTTGAAGGTGAACGGAACGACAATCACAAGCGCCAGTGCGGGGAATTTCTCGATCGGCGGCAATACAAGCAACATCCGGTTTGTTGCTGCAGGCGGTGCAAGCTATACCCCCATTTCGGTTTCGCCGCGCGTTTGGCCCACCTACACCAATATGGCTTTGAATAAGACGGCTACTGCGGGCAGCTCTGCTGTGGGAAGTCCTGCTTCCGGCGCCAATGACAGTGCATCCGGAACCAATTGGACTGCAGGCAGCGGAACCGTCGGCCAGTGGTGGAAGATGGATCTCGGCGCCATCAGGAGAATAACCGGAGGCACCCAGACAACCTGGACTACAGACGGTTCATTTATCAAGTACATGACGGAAGTATCGGTGGATGGTGTCAACTGGACCAATGTGGTTGACAAGAGCGACAACACAGATGCCCATCAGGTTCAATGGGATCATTTTGTGACTTATGCCCGCTATCTCAAGATTTCCATAACCGGGTTGGATAGCGGCACGATTCCCGGCATCTCGGATATCAAGGTGCTCGGGGATTCGGAAACGTGGTCGGTCTCACCGCCGGCTGTTACAGCTAAAGTGAACCTGACATCCAGCTTCAATTTGGACGGCTTCAGCTACGATTCCAATAAATCCAACGGAAACTTTGACGGTAGGGGATACACCTATTCTGCAGATCTTGTGAATACCACTCCTACTTATAACGGAATACCTTTCCAACTCGGACCCATGGCGAATGGAATGAATAACGTGGTTCAAAGCACCGGACAGACCATCACTGTGCCGCAGGGAGTATACTCCGATTTGTGGGTCCTTGGCGCGGCAGGCTTCCAAACGGAGACAGGTACCTTCACGATTCACTATACAGACGGGACCAGCTCCACGGGCCAAATATCCGAGAATCTCTGGAGCGTAAGTGCCTTGAATGCGGTCGAGACATTCAACCACAGACACAGCAGTACGATGGATAGTTCGGTAGAACCCAGCATGTTTGCCGATTCCATCCCGGTGGATCTGTCCAAGACAGTAGCTAGCGTGACCTTGCCTAATAACACGAATATAAAGATTTTCGCCATGACCTTGTCAAGGAGTACGCCGGTTACCATGGCCGATCTGTCCTCCTACTATAACACCGACGGCTTCAGCTATGACTCCAATCGGACGAATGGAAACTTTGACGGCGCAGGATACTCCTATCCGGCTGATCTGGTAAATACAACACCTGCATATGGCGGGGTGCCTTTCCAGCTCGGCTCTATGACCAATGGATCGAACAATGTTGTCAAAGGTACAGGGCAGACCCTAAACCTGACACCGGGAGCATACTCCAGCATATGGTTCCTTGGTGCGGCAACAGGCGGCAATCAGACAGGCACCTTCCAAATTAATTATACGGACGGTACAAATTCTACGGCAAGTATAACGGAGAATGACTGGGGCGGGCAACCTTCCAATACGGTTGTGACCTTTGGACATAGGCACAGCCAGACTGCCGATACGACAGGCAATTGGTCCATCTTTGTCTATTCTTTAATCCCAACTGCCGGCAAGACAGTGGCAAGCATTACATTGCCCAACAATGGAAAGATGAAGGTTTTTGCCATCTCCATGTTAGGATCAACAGCGGGAGCACCTCTGACACCGCAACCGACAACTCCGCCGACACCGATCGCGGTGCCAGCTCCGAATTTGAATCCGGCTACGGTTATGGTAGATCTGTCCTCCAGCTTCAACAGGGACGGCTTCAGTTATGACACCAACAGATCAAACGGAAACCTTGGCGGCGGCTATTCTTTACCGGCTGAGAATGCCAGCTCTTCCGTTACTTATAATGGAGTAACGTTCCAGCTTGGATCGATGGATGATACATCCAATAACGTTGTTGCGAATCTGGGACAGACGATAAGTCTGCCACAGGGAGCATACACCGATTTATGGTTCCTCGGTACGTCAACAGACGGCACTACTAAGATTCCTTACCGATTGAATTATACCGACGGAACAAGTACATCAGCCAACATGACCATCACTAACTGGGATAGTTCCGCTTCCAATACGGCCCTATCATTCCCGGAGAGGCACAGCGCAACTGCTGATAATCCGGGAACCTATCGCATCAATGCGTACAGCATATCGGTGCCTGCAGGAAAGGTAGTGGATAGCCTTTCATTGCCTAATGCTGGAGCATTGGATATTTTTGCAATTACCTTGGTAGGAAGTGCTGGAATGACGGGTCCGCAAGTGGATCTGACATCCAGATTCAATCAGGACGGCTTCAGTTATGACACCAACCGGGCAAACGGTAACTATGACGGTGCAGGATACAGCTATCCGGCCGAAGAGGCAAATACCGCGCCCACATATAACGGAGTCTCCTTCAAGCTTGGATCGCTGAGCGATGGTTCCATTAATGTAGTAAATGCTACAGGACAGACAATCGCTTTGCCTCGGGCAGCCTACTCCCAAATCATGCTGCTTGGTTCTGGAACAAACGGCAACCAGACAGGCACGTTCACGATCAATTATATGGACGGAACAACTTCAACGGCTAGTATAACGGAGGCCAACTGGACGAACGGTGGCACCAATGTTGTTGAAGCATTCGACCACAGGCACAGCCAAACGGCAGACCAAGCCTCCAATTGCTACATCTATGGCTATTCCCTTACCCCGACAGCAGGGAAGATGGTGCACAGCATCACATTGCCTAATAATGGAAACATGCATATTATGGCAATAACAGTTGTAAATTAAACAGCTATCGCAATTCATTCCGAAGAGCCAATCACTTTAAGTAGTGGTTGGCTCTCCGTTCACTTTTGTCTGGAATGTTGAAATCGAACAAATGGGGGACGTTTCTGCATTTTGCACGCATTTTTATAAAGCAAGGGGAAAGTTCCTTTCGCATGGATTCTCCTTTCAAAGTCAAACGATACGCCCGGTGAATCAACCGATTTAGAATGGCTTCCGCCAGCGTCGGGTCGGTGAAATGCTGGCATTAATGGGCACTCCCACACCTAGAACCTATCGATACGACCAATTCAGAACCGCTATTTTCCGTCTCCTGAATAAAGGAGGCCATTATTTTGGTACACCGTAGTGGCCTGAGTAAATCTGGATACGGTGAGCAACTGGCTGCGGATCTTCGATTTCCGGTACGTCACCCTACATGTACATTTCACTGCAAAACTTAATACATCAGCGGGACCGCGGCGTTGCCTACCGGGAGATGAACTTGTAGATGACCATTTGATCCTGGAAGGAAGCTTCCTGCTATTAGATATGTTATCGGTAACATGTACAATAATTAGGTGTCGGCCTATTCCGTCGCAGATTCGATACAAGATGACATGAAAATACAAAGATCAACTAACCATATGACATTCCCTTAAAGAAAGCGCTCGCTTTATACTGTATTTAAACAAAATGGACTATAGTTTAATAAAATTTGGAATGGAAAGGTGACTCTGTTATGGAGGTTAACTATAATCTGATATCGAAGAAGGGAGCTTGGGGAGATCAAGGGGACGGTACCTATGTCAATCCTGTCTTGCCAGGTGATTATAGCGATCCGGATGGTATGGGGCGGCAGGAAGCCCATAAACGGACATCCCGTGACGGTACTTGCCACAAAGGACGATTTTGATCGAACGGCGCTTGAGCCGTATTGGGAATGGAATCATCAGCCAAGAGCCGACAAATGGTCGTTAACGGAACGGCCTAGCTATTTGCGTCTATACGCATGCCAACCCATCGAGAATGACAATTTTTTTACTGTCTGCAACGTCATTACGCAAAGAGCGTTTAGAACCGTTCACAATGAGGCAACCGTAAAAATAGACATCAGCGGCATGGCAGACGGCCAAGAAGCGGGGCTTTGCCATTTTGCGCAAACCTATTGCACGATTGGCGTTCACCAACAGAACGGGACAAGGGTTCTGAAGTTTAACAATTCGGGTACGATTGAATGTGGCCCGTAACTAACGGTTGGCATTCTTTGGTTAAGGTCTGTGTGGAACATAGACGGAATCAGCCGATTCGAATACAGCGTCGATGGGGACCATTTCACGAACTTTGGAGACGTCTATCAGTTGGGGTGGGGGCATTATAGGGGAGACCGGATCGGGTTGTACAGCTATAACTGCGAGTGTGAACAGGGATATATCGATGTTGACCAACTTAGTCATGAGGTCGCAGGAGCAAGGTAAGTGCACATGACGTTCGAATATACTATATTGTGGGAGTGGAGAAGAAATGAAATCGCCTTTGTTTAGGGACCCAATCTATGACGGAGCGGCAGATCCTGTAGTGATCTGGAATCGACAGGCCAAGGAATGGTGGATGATTTATACGAACCGCCGGGCAACGCAGGAAGGTCCGAAATACGGATGGGTGCATGGCACCGATCTGGGTGTTGCTTCTTCATCGGATGGCGGATCAACCTGGTTATACCGGGGAACCCTGGAAGGTCTCGAAACAGAATGGGGCAGAAATACGTTCTGGGCGCCTGAAATCATTTGGCATGATGGGCTGTATCACATGTATGTTACTTATGTCCACGGCGTACCGGAGGATTGGACGGGCAAGGCTCGTATCAGGCATTATGCAAGCCCCAATCTTATTCGTTGGGAGTTCCAGTCCACGCTTGGAATTAGTGAGGAGAACGTGATCGATGCCTGTGTGTACCGTCTGCCGAACGGCACGTTTCGAATGTGGTTTAAGCAGTGCAATCATACCTACGCTGCGGACAGCAAGGATCTGTATGATTGGCAGCCGATTGGTCCGGTGATAACGGAAAGGGGCCACGAAGGACCGAATGTGTTTCACTTGGGCGGCTATTATTGGATGATCGTAGACGAATGGCGCGGGCAGGGTGTGTACCGCTCGAATGATCTTGAAGCGTGGGAACGAATCGGCCTCATTCTTGACCAACCTGGCAAGCGTGAGGATGACGGAACGATCGGCCTTCACGCAGATGTGGTCGTACAAGGAGAAGAGGGATATATCTTTTATTTCACTCATCCTGGTCGTGTTCATGGGCATAATGAAGATTCGGGTTATGAAGTGCGCCGCTCGTCCATTCAGGTTGCCAAGCTGGAAGTTGTGGACGGTGTGCTGATCTGTGACCGCGACAAGGTGGTTGAGTTGAATCTTAGAGCGGAAGATTGATAGGGTTACTTTCATAGTAAAGCGAGATAAATCAACCATCTGTATATCTAATTAATGAATGAGGAGGACATACGATCAACATGAATATCCAATTTCATTCACCCGCCGTTTATTGGACAGAAGCACTTCCTGTTGGGAATGGCCGACTGGG
Organism: Paenibacillus andongensis; assembly: GCF_025369935.1. Taxonomy (NCBI): domain Bacteria; kingdom Bacillati; phylum Bacillota; class Bacilli; order Caryophanales; family Paenibacillaceae; genus Paenibacillus; species Paenibacillus andongensis. The sequence continues at coordinate 1,108,086 of NZ_CP104467.1, forward strand.
CGCGATGGTTTTCGGCGGTGTCGAGAATGAGCGCATCGCTTTAAATGAAGATACGTTTTGGTCAGGCTACCCTAAGGATTGGAATAATCCGGGAGCGAAAGAAGTTTTACCTAAGGTGCGGGAGTTGATCGCAGAAGAAAGATACGAGGAGGCGGATCGGCTCTGCAAGGAAATGATGGGTCCCTACACGCAATCCTATTTGCCTTTCGGCGATTTGCATGTAAGGATGGCACATGGCGATGTTAAATACCAGTATAGCCGGAAGCTTGATCTGTCTACCGGCATCGTGACTGTCACTTATACCGTTGGCGGCGTTCAGTACACCAGAGAAATATTTGCATCTTACCCTGATCAAGCCATTGTTGTACGGTTAACGTCGAGCAAGGAAAGTTTGCTCAATTTTCGTGCTTGGCTGGACAGTCCCATTCGTTATGAATCGTCCTTTGATGCCGATCAATGTATGATATCCGGTACAGCGCCTGAGCAAGTATGGCCCAACTATTACTACACGGAAAATCCCATTATTTACGGCGACCCAGAGACTTCACAAGCATTGAAGTTCCATGGCCGATTGGCCGTGGTGCATGAAGGCGGGGCGATGAAGGCCGATTCGGACGGTTTGCATATTATTGGAGCGACCAGCGCGACCTTATATTTCAATGCGGCGACAAGCTTTGATCCGAACATTGGCGCGAGCTGCAACGAAAGTGATCCGAAGCAAAGAACCGCTGAAGCGATCGATGCCGTTCGCGGAAAACGATATCAAGATATTCTTCAGCATCATCTTGACGATCATAGCAAGCTATTTGGCAGAGTTGCCTTGTCTCTAGGAGAAAGCAAAGCACCCTCAGATATGCCGACCGATCGGCGGATTGCTGAATTTGGCAGCAGCGATCCGGGGCTGGTTGAACTTTTGTTCCATTATGGACGGTACCTGATGATTGCAAGCTCACGCCAGGGAACTCAACCTGCCAATCTTCAAGGCATCTGGAATGAGGAAATGAGAGCGCCATGGAGCAGCAACTATACGCTCAATATTAATGCAGAGATGAACTACTGGCCTGCAGAGCCTTGCAATATGGCGGAATTGCATGAACCACTCCTTGATTTTATCGGCAGATTGGCACTGAACGGCAAGAAGACGGCTGAAACAAATTATGGCGCTAGAGGGTGGGTGGCACACCATAATTCCGACCTTTGGGCCCAGACGGCACCGGTTGGCGATTATGGCCATGGAGACCCAGTTTGGGCGTACTGGCCGATGGGCGGTGTCTGGTTAACGCAGCATTTATGGGAGCATTATGCCTTCAGTGGGAATGACGTATTTTTACGAGATACAGCATACCCCATTATGAAGGAAGCGGCGTTATTCTGTCTGGATTGGCTCATGGAAGATCAAGACGGCTATTTGATTACATCGCCTTCCACCTCTCCCGAGCTGAAATTCCGGGTTGGCGATAAGCGCCATGCCGTAAGCGCTGCGTCGACCATGGATTTATCTTTGATAAGTGAATTATTTGACAACTGTATCCAGGCAGCGGAACAGCTGATGGATGAAGATTTTGTGATGACACTGGCAAAGGCGAAGCAAAGGCTGCTGCCGCTTCAAATCGGCAAGCACGGTCGATTGCAGGAATGGTCCCAAGATTTCGAGGAGGAAGATGTCCATCATCGTCATGTTTCTCATCTTGTGGGGATTTATCCGGGCCGGCTGATTACGGAGCAGTCTGCTCCCGATCTCTTTCATGCTGCGAGAACATCACTTGAAATCAGAGGAGACGGAGGGACGGGATGGAGCCTTGGCTGGAAAATCGGCTTATGGGCAAGATTCAAAGACGGCAATCGCGCAGAGCGGTTAATCTCAAATTTGTTAACGCTAGTAAAGGGTGACGCGCCGATGAATCACGGAGGCGGTGTATATGCCAATCTGTTTGACGCGCATCCGCCATTCCAAATTGATGGAAACTTTGCAGCCACAGCGGGGATCGCAGAGATGCTGCTGCAATCGCATCAAGATTATTTGGAATTTCTACCAGCGTTGCCCGTTGCCTGGAAAGACGGGTATGTCAAAGGACTGCGGGGCCGAGGAGGCTATGAAGTCGATTTGGAGTGGGGGAATAGAGCCTTATCAAAGGCAGAAATCACAGTTTCAAAAACGCAGACTTGCAAAGTGCTCGCCAATATGAAGGTTAAGATTACGCAAGATGGCAAAGAAATTACTTATTCTCAGATAGGGAACGGTTGTATCGGGTTCCATGTTGAATGCGGAAAGCGTTACGTCGTATCGACCGTCTGAAAGAAATGAGAGGTTGAAGCGGAAAATGTTCGATCACGAACAATATGCCGGTTACCTGTTCGTTTATTTTACCGATGATGGTAAAGGCGGCGGGGAGGAAATCTACTTCGCTTTAAGCAAGGGGAACGAACCGCTGCATTGGCGGGAGCTGAATGGCGGCAAGCCCGTTCTTACTTCCCGATTAGGGGAAAAAGGAGTACGCGATCCGTACATCATCCGTTCGCCTCAAGGGGATAAGTTCTTCTTGCTGGGGACGGATCTCAAGGCGCACGAAGACAGAAATTGGCAGCGTGCGGTAACCGAAGGGAGCCGCTCCATCCTGATATGGGAATCGAATGATCTGATTCATTGGTCCGAGCAGAGGATGGTAGAAGTTGCGCCTCCGGATGCCGGCTGTGCTTGGGCGCCGGAAGCGATATATGACGCCGATTCGGAGCAATATTTGGTATATTGGGCCTCCATGCTTGGAGATAAGGAATCGGAAGGCGGCGAAGGCCGGTATCACCGCATGTTGGCGGCCAGAACCAAGGACTTCGTGAATTTTTCGGAGCCTGAGGTTTATATCGACTACGGGCTTTCCGTCATTGATACAACGATGATCAGGGAAAGTGGGAAGATATACCGCTTTTCAAAGAGGGAGAATATCTCGCAAGTGTTCCAGGAGTCGGGAGATTCGTCCTTTGATGCGAGCTTTACCTTGATCCGCGAGAAAATCGGGCAGGAAATGATGGAGCGCGGCGAGGGCCCTATAGTGTTTAAATCTAATGTGGAAGACAAATGGTACTTATTTATTGACGAGTATGGTTTAAGAGGTTATATGCCGCTGGAGACGAAGGATTTGGATTCGGGCGTATGGACGATGCCTGCGGAATTCTCGTTGCCTACTAAGCCTCGGCATGGATCCGTAATGCCGGTTACCCGATCCGAATACGAGAGGCTGCATGCCAAATACGGCAGAGGTTGAAGCGTAACGCGAGTTGAGGCGAAATGGCGCTTCTTGGATTCCAAAATTGATAAGGGCGTAGTCTACAACAGATTGGGTAAAGGCAAAAAGGAGATTGCGTCGAATGATGGATATATCTTTGGCAATCATGATTGATCATAACAATCGATGCATCATTTATGGCGAGATAACGATCATAGCACAATTGGAGCAATATATTGGACAAGAGACTAGAAGGTTTAACCTGGATCAAGATTTTGTTATCGAATTGCAAATGGTGATCGCAGAGCATCCGGATTATACCATAAGAAGAGCTCAGGAAGTATTCGCTAAAGTGTTGGGCACAAACACTAATTTAAGTAAAGCCAACAAGTCTATATTTGTTGACAATCGCAGTAATTTGTATTGAGAATGACTTTCAGATGCACCTGTGTTCGTTAAAAAAGAAGCGTAATGATATGTCTTTGCATGAATCGGTGGTGGGGAATGCTTTCATTCTTAAGAGGGAGCAACGAATTATACCGAAGGATACGGGTGTATCCCATGGAAGCTGAAGCAGTCACAATCCACCATCCTTTCTGCCTTTTTCACCATTAATCTTATAATAAATAGGCAAATTTTAAAGAATGCGAAAAAATAACTTCCCCTCCCTCTTCCGAAGAAGCATTAAATAATGCGGTGGCCAAAATAATCGAATAAGTCTTGCAAACCGCTTCACTTCTACGTCAAAATCAATGTGGATTCGCTCTTGACATTTGTGGTTTCTTGTGCAGGTTTGGCAACGAGTATGGGAGAGGCCGCAGACCATTTCGCCGTGGGTGCAGCCTTTACCATCACTCGTTTTTTCTTTGTTCATTTCAAATAAAGCAACAGCTAGTAAAGTCTCTGCTGTAAATAGTAGTTCAAAATGGGCGTGGTGATGCGCTTCGGATTCCGAGTGGCATTTTTCAAAAGACAATTCTTGCTTGGCTGTACGAAAAAAAACTTCAATGCGCCAGCGTTTTACATAAGTCTGCAACGCTTCCTTCGGTGCATCGTATCGGTTGCTAATGAGCAAGTAAGCCCCTTTGTAAGTGGCAGGGGTTTCATCATCTTCGTTCAATTCAATTTTTGAAGTTTCGTCTTCCTTTAAATGCGTAGCCATAACAGCCGCTATCTGAACATATTTTTGTTTATTGACTTGTTTTCCTTTGGCGTTCGTTATGGTATACGGCTGCTTCATATAAATATCTGGAATCGCGATGGATGCCATACCTGAAGTTTTTTGACTCGTCTTTACGGAATAAAGCCGTATTACGCTTTGCTTTCGTCACCCAATCAAACTGATTCGACCCAGGAATACGAAAAACTCCTTACACAAATACCAACGATCCATAGCTACCCATAAGCGACATTCCACGGATTCACGCAGCATCAAGAGCATTTGTTTGGCGAGATCCAACTTCGTAAGGCCCTCACCTTTGTTTTCAGGTTTATGCCAAATGGAATAGAATAAGGGATACTCCAGCACACTTTTTTTGACAGCTTATATTACGACCAAATTCATCGCCCAAGAGTACGTTTTAGCCGAATGATTGAAGAGTCAGGATAATTGGTTAATGAAGTAATCTTAAATGTAGTAATTAAGAAAAAAATTGTAAATAGTACTTCAAAACTTATTTGTAATTCAGGTTTTTCACTCGAAAACACCACTTCAAAACTTAATTTGTAAATCACATTTTATTAGAAAAGCCAGCAACCCTTGTGTTTGCTGGCTTTTTGCACTTCAAAACTTATTGGTCCCCCAACAGGGGGACCAATATCACCAACAACAAACTCTATAAATTGACCAGCAAATACGCGGATCATTTCATATTAATCAAATTTTTTTGATTAAATGATTGACTCCGAGTTTTAATAGTGGTAAATTTAGGGCAGTTAATTAAATCAAAAAAAATTGATTTATAAACCGGGAGGGATTACAATGAATATTAACTTATACTCGATGGAAAGCCAGATGCTTCAACGCAAAGCAGAAATCGAAAAAGCTGCCGGCATTGCATGGCGAGAGGGCAGTAGTGAAAGGAATCAGATTCAAATATTCAAAGCCATGATTTCTAAGCTGAAAACTGTAGCTAATACTCCAGCACATGTTCAAACTCAAGCAGCTTGCTGCAATTGCTGCTAACAACCTAAGAAGGTGAAAATAATGATTAAAGAAATACCAATCACACCAGCCAATGAGCCAAAAGTATCCTTAAAAGAATATGAATCCAAATTTAAAGCACTTGCTGATGAAAAGCGATTACAAATCATGTATGAGCTCACTCAGCGTGGGAATACCTGTGTATGCGATCTTACAGAGATCGTCGATATGCCCCAGTCCAAGCTTTCGTATCATTTGAAGATTCTGTTGGATGCGGGCATGATCACGAAAGAAACACGCGGCACCTGGAGCTACTACGAGATTAATCAAACAGAAGTTAGTCGGATCCTCTCCGAGCAGCTATGCTGCATTTTTAAGCCTGCCCGGAATGATGGCAGAGATTGTTGCTAAATTTTTTTTAATCAATAAATCAAAATTATTTGATTTAATTTAGAGGTGATCATGAAGAAGAAGTTGCTTGCTGAATTTATTGGTACCTACTTTTTGGTCTTTGCTGGCCCAGGCTCAATGGTTATTGACGACATCACCAAAAGCATTACGCACGTCGGGGTTGCCTTGACCTTTGGACTTGTCGTCATGGCTCTCATCTATACGTTTGGGCATATATCCGGTGCTCATTTTAATCCCGCGGTTACCATCGGTTTTATGGTGCGTGGCGAGATGACGGCAAGAAATAGCCTATATTATATCGTCATACAGTTTGCCGCAGCGACTGCTGCGAGTTACACGCTTTATTTGTTATTTGGGAATATCGCAAATCTAGGTGCCACACTCCCGTATTCAACAGAAGGACAATCGTTTGTTCTTGAATTTATTTTAACGTTTGTCCTTATGATGGTGATTTTAGGATCGGCCGTACACGGTAAAGCAATCAAAAGCTTCGCTGGTATAGCAATCGGAGGCACAGTTGGACTCATGGCGATGTTTGCAGGTCCGATAAGCGGAGCCTCCATGAATCCAGCACGGTCGTTGGGACCGGCTATCATTTCCGGCGTAACGCAACATTTATGGTTGTATTTAGTGGCAACTGTCCTTGGAGCTATAACTGCCTCACTGACATATAAACTATTACATGAATAAGGAGAATAGATGAAAATGGATAAGAAACTGGTGTATTTTCTTTGTACAGGAAACTCCTGCAGAAGCCAAATGGCAGACGGGTTTCTGAAAGCGTTGGGTAGTGACAAATATGAAGTTAAAAGTGCTGGATTGGAAGCACACGGACTTAACCCCCGAGCAGTACAGGTGATGAAAGAGGCTGGCGTTGATATTACAGATCACACATCAGATGTAATCGACCCTGAAATCCTTCAAGAAGCCGATTACATCATTACGCTTTGCGGTCACGCAAACGATAATTGCCCAGTCGTACGTAATGATAAAGCAGTGCGATGGCATTGGGGATTTGATGATCCTGCAAAAGCAGTAGGGACTGAATTAGAAATAATGGCTAAATTTCGTGAAGTTCGGGATTCCATTTCAAATCGCATAGAGCGGTTTGTGAAAGAGGGGGAATAAAAATGGTCAAAAGAATGCATGTGGCATTAAACTGTAGCAATCTCCAGAAATCCCTTGATTTTTACCAAGCTTTTTTTGGTACAGCACCGGCCAAGGTCAAAGACAATTATGCCAAGTTCGAGCTTGAAGACCCAGCGTTACACTTTTCATTAAACGTACGCACATTTGAGAAAAAGGGGGTTCTCAACCATTTGGGATTTCAGGTAAATGGCACCAAAGAAGTGTTGGCGATAGGAGAGAGGCTCCGCCAGTCAGGACTCCTTTTGATTGACGAAATGAATACAACTTGCTGCTATGCAGTTCAAGATAAAGTCTGGGTTTATGATCCTGACGGAAATGCATGGGAAATTTTTTATACGAAAGAGGACTCGGAATTTGAAAGCGCAGGAGAATCAAGTGATATGTCACTTTGCTGTGCTCCAGTTGATAGTGCTCCAGTTAAAACAACCTCAGCTGAAGAGTGCTGTACGCCGGTTACCGGACCGACTACAATTGAACTAGGTTCATTAAAGAAAAACAGTAGTGATACACGATCTTGTTGCTAAACATAAATTGCACGCAAATACGTCTGCCTGGGCAAACTAGGCAGACGTATTTTAATAAAAATAAACGCGTATATGGTGTCATTTTCGTACAAAAACCTCAAGCTGTCTTATTAGGCTCAGGATTAATTGTTCCCCAAAAACATCGACAAGCGACATTGGAACTTTTACAACGGGTTAAGGAACGTATAATATAGAGTATCAGCCTCAAGGCTACAATGTTGGTTATTGTATTAGATAATAGAACGAGTGCCTCAGTGGGTGTTTTATAATATAAAACATAGGAGGATGAAATGGCCTGGAGCAAATTGAAACAACATCTGGAGAGTTTTCTCAGTCCTGCGCTATATGGAAGGGTCGAATACCTTTCAACCAGCTACCGCTATTTACCGGATAAAACAGGACTTTGTTATATTGCAGTAGATAAAAAGAACGTACTCAATATGAGCGACACCTTAATCAGATGGTATCAGACGGAGTTGGAAATTAAGAATGATTCAGATATCCAGATTCCTATCAACAATGAAGAAATCGAAGCGCTTAGAAAAGATACCAAAGGGAGTGTTCCGGAGGATCGTTTAAAAGTAATAGCAAGAAGTAGAAAAATATCGGAATATGCAAAGGAGCTTTTGTCAGCACAGTCATCATTAAGTAAATCAAATTTTATCGTTATAGCTAACAAGTTTTTATCCATTTCTATAGAGGAAAGCATAGAGAGCAATGATATCTTATTGAATATTCTAGCTTTGGTTGACAGACGAGTTGGAAAAAAGCGAATTTTAAACATGACCGAGAAGATGAAGTTAAAGCATCCAAATTGTACAATATTTTTTTGAACTTCGACTTAGTACATTATGAAAATAAATAACTCATTCACCTCCAAACGGGAGGTTAAGTGTCAAATAAAGTCTTGAATTAACAAATTAAGTTTTGAAGTAAAGTAGGCGTTCACTCAATTTATTGGGTGAACGCTTATTACATTTTGTTTGTTCTGATTTACTACTTGCAGTCCTACAAACAATATTTTATTATGAAGAAATTGAATTAATGCTTTTGTGATTCGAATAATGTATATATTAATTCAAGAAGCGAAAGATATTTACAACTTCAAATAAATGATAGGAGGAAAGATATCATGCAAGCCTATTTATTTGTACACTTTAAGGAAAAGAGAACACCGGACGGAGAACAAGTTTACTTCGGAATAAGTAGGGATGGATTTCATTGGGAAGAAGTAAACGGCGGAAACCCTGTTTTATGGAGTTATTATGGCGATAAGGGCGTCAGAGATTTTACGATTACTAGAACCAAAGAAGGCAAATTTTTTATTTTAGCAACAGACTTAAGTTTATCCTATGGTATGTTGAATCAGTATCAGCATTCGTGGGATAAGATCTCTAGAAACGGAAGCAAGTGCCTGGTACTTTGGGAGTCTGACGATTTGATTCATTGGTCAGAACAGAGAATGATCAATCTGGGAAATGAAGACTTCGGCTGTTTATGGGCGCCGGATATTATTCACGATAAGAAAAATGATGATTACGTCATTCACTGGTCATCATCCCATAGCAGCAATAACTACGGAGAAAAGGGGATCTATTATTCCCGAACCAAAGATTTTGTGGATTTTTCAGAAGCTCAAGTTTTATACCGGAAAGAAGACAGTGGGGTCATTGATTCAGCGATGTATGAGGAGGAGGGGAAATATTATTTATTCTTAAAGAGTGAACGGAATCCGGCCAATATTATTCTTATGGAATCGGAGCATATAACGGGACCATTTGAGAAGATTGAAGAATTTGATCATAGCATGGAGTCACTGCAATCCGGACAATATGAGGCCCCGACAGCAGTGAAATTGGATGATGGCAGATGGTGCTTATTCCTCGATTTTTATGGCTGTTCTGCGGAAGAACAAGGGTATGTTCCATTCATAGCCGAGAAAATGTCAACAGGAAGATTCCTTCGTTCGGATAAATCGTTTACGTTCCCATATGGCTATAAACATGGTACCATTCTGACGATTACTATGGACGAATATGAAAGATTGAAATCTTATAAAAAAATGCCTTCTGAATATTAGGCTTTGATTATCCGAGAAAAGTCGGCGAGGATCTTCTCTAGCTAATGGCGGCGTTAATCGTGCAGTTTATAATAGCAAGGGGGTAGCCTTGGTAAACGGCTACCCCCTATTTTCATTGATGCCTCAATCCCTCTTCTCAATAGTAAGATGGCCGCCTTCCTCCACTGCTAGAAACAGCACGGGACGTTCGTTTGGCGCGTCGTTGGGTGCATGGATGGTTAGCATGAATTGACCGGAAAATGTCTGAAAGAGCATCCCATGTCCACCATCCTTCGTGAACAACGGCAGAGGATCATGTGTCCAAGGACCAGCGATTTGCCCAGATCGGGAACGTGCAATTCCCAACGCATAACCTAGATCGCCATGCGAAGACCAAAACATTAGCAATTCGCCGCTCGGAAGTCTATGCAAGAATGGTCCATCTGTTACATAATTTTCTCCTGAATCTCCAATTCCCGTGGTCCATGGAGCTTCCGACGCCCGAAAGAGCAAGACCGGGTCGCCAACCGTACCTGCCAAGTCTTCCTGCAGCCGAATTGCATACATTTCACCGTCTTCCACCTGCAGCCATTCACTTATTGTTTTATTAATTTGTAAGATGTACTTCAAAACATATTTGTCACCCAACAATTTATATTGGTTGAAAAATAAGTTTTGAAGTAACAAACAAAGTCTTGAAGTGACAAATTAAGTTTGAAGTTAAATAGGCGTGCACTTTAATGGGTGAACGCCTATTTAATTTCTTGTATGGAGGAAATACTTAACCGTCGTATGGAAGCAAGCAAAAAAGGAGCGCCTCGGTATGATGGGTTTGTCGACGGGGTTGTAACCCAATACCATCAAGGAGGTGCTCTTATTATGAAGTTCAAACAAACAGACGGACAAATCAACGTATTAAACGAATTACCACTTCTCATCTTGTTGTGGGTATCGACATTGCGAAGGAAACTCATGTCGCATAAGCGACTAATTTTTGCGGCATCGTACTTTCTCATCGTCTTCTCACATTCTCAAATACAATTGAAGGATTCGAAAAATTAGAGCGATGGATCGAAGGAATTAGGCAGAAACACCGATTAAAGGGACTCATACTTTTTTGATATGCGGTTTTAATAATAGAAGCGAAAGATTGGCTAAAGTCGTTATATGCATAGCGATATGTCGTCAAAACGGTAGCGAAGACGGTTAGAATCCTATATGATTTACGTTGGCATACTAAAGAATGAAGTCGGACTGCAGAGAAGATTCTCGGCGGTCCTTTTATTTCCAGAAGGGAGGGATACATGGGATGGGATTACGACTTCCACGTATATCTTGGAATTCCATTCGGTTCAAGCTGGTGGCCGGGCTGCTATTTGTTACGGTTCCTCTCATCACGCTGCTGATCTACAATAATTTCTACAGCATTCATGTCGTACACAATCAGGTGGCGTTGTCGATCAAAAATTTAATAACTTTGTATGAGGGGCAAATCGATACGCAACTGCAGGATGCGGATCGTAATTTGATCAGCTTGGTGACTTCCGATTATAGTGTCCGTTCCATGAATACTCCTAATTCAGAGGACGAATATCAGCTCGCCAAGCATAGCGTTTCAGATAAACTATCAAGTGATATAGTTCTTTACAAATCGGTCGATGCTTTTTATGTGTATTCACAGTCAAGACAGGATTTGTTGGACGTTTTCAAAGCATCCGTTACATTTCCGGAGAGGGATCAGGTTGAGCAATATTTACATCGTTTGCTGAGCGAACATCCTAACCTTGCGGAGATTCGTCGCAGTGGCTGGTTCGTTCAGAAAATCGGACAAGACTATTATATGCTGCGCGTGATTCAATCAGGTGATCTGTATATCGGGGCATGGGTCAACGCTAAGACTCTGCTTATCCCATTGAATCTAATTAATTTGGGCAGCGAAGGGAGCGCTCTTTTTGTAACTAATCAAGGGGAGTTGATGGTCAGCACCAATCCATTGCCTGATGAAAACATTGATTTCTCGAAAAACTTTCAGCAGTTTTATATGTCAGGAAGCAGGAATAACTTGCTAATTGTCGGGGAGCCCTCGCAAAAAGGCGACTTTAACTTGGTGGCGGTTATTCCGGACAGACAAATTTTACAAAATTTGCCTAGTTTGACGCGTGTCATAGAGATGATTTCACTTACCTCCATTGTACTTTTACCGATAAGTCTTTTTTTTCTCCGCCACATTCTGCTCCTGCCGCTTAAACGGATGATTGCAGTTATGAGAAGAATCAATGATGGAAACGTGAACGTTCGAATCGAGTCTTATCCGGCATCTGATGAGTTTCTATTGGTCAACCAAACCTTTAACAGAATGATGTCGCAAATCGAAGAATTGAAAATCAATGTATACGAAGAACAGCTTAGCAAGCACAAAACGGAGCTTCAGCATCTACAGTTGCAGATTAACCCGCATTTTTTCATGAATTCTTTGAACATCCTGTTTAATCTGGCTCAAGTGAAAAACTACGAATTGATTCAGGAAATGACGTTATGTCTTGTCCAGTATTTCAGATTCATGTTTCGAAGTAATTTGACGTTCGTCTCGTTGCGGGAAGAATTGCAGCATGTCCGTAACTATATCCGGATTCAGGAGCTCAGGTTCCCTAATAGCTTAACTTGTACGATTGATGCACCCGATTTTTTGGAAAATATTCCGATACCCCCGTTGGTGATTCAAACCTTTTTGGAAAATTCCATCAAGCATAGTGTTACGCTGGAGGAACCCGTGCATATTTCGGTTGCTATCGATTTGATGGAAAACGGATTGGAACCTTATATCGAAATCATCATTCGCGATACTGGGAAAGGATTTTCACAGGATGTATTAGCTGAGATTGGTTCCGGAAACCGCGTGGTCGACGAACAAGGCGAGCATATTGGTATTTGGAATGTTCGTAAGCGATTGCAACTGTTATATGGAGAGCATGCGGCCATATCCTGTTACAATGGTTTCCCTAGCGGCGCTGTTATAGAAATCAAGCTTCCATATCAATCGGAAAGATAGGAAAGGGGTTCCCTGGCATGCTTCAATTATTGATTGTAGACGATGAAATTCATGCTGTAGAAGGAATCCGGTCGGGAGTCGATTGGAAGAAGCTTGGCATAACCTCCGTATTCTCGGCTTTTACCGTAAAACAAGCCAAAGAGTTGTTCGAAAATGAACGAATAGATATTATGCTGTGTGATATCGAGATGCCACAAGCCACGGGACTAGAGCTAGCAGAATGGGTTAGGGAGCGATATTCGAGCACGGCGACGATATTCTTGACCTGTCATGCTGATTTCAAATATGCCCAACAAGCTCTCCAGTTAGGTAGTCTGGACTACATTCTCAAACCGATTCCTTTCGATGAGTTGGAAAAAACGATTCTCAAAGCGGTTGAGAAAATCAATAAAGATTCGGAATTAGTCGAATTTAGCCAATATGGCCAATTCTGGTTCCAACATCAACCCATGCTGATTGAGCGGTTCTGGCTGGATATCATCAACCAGACGATACCGCCTAGAGCGGAGTCGGTAAGTCGAGCCGCGGCGGATCGCAACATTCCTTATGCTGAACAAATGACATTTGCCCCGGTACTAATTAGCATGCAGAGATGGCACAAGCATGTGACGATGCGCGAAGAGAAGATTTTGGAATATGCGCTAACAAATACGGCTGAGGAAGTCATTCTGGGGAACAAAAAAAACGGACAAATTATACCGTTAAACAGAGGAAGATTGCTAGCTATCTTATCTGCCGAAAGTTATTCTGACATCGAGTTGTTGTTGAAACAATCTTGCGAACGTTATATTGACGCCTGCAGAAAGTATTTTTACTGCGATCTTTCCTGTTATATTGGTGAAAAAGTACACGGTCACGAAATGTTTGAGATGGTAAAACGACTTGGTGAAAATGAGAAAAACAACGTGGCCTATAACAATAAGATTTTCCTGCTTTCAGGGGATCAATTACAACCTGTTAGTAGACAGCTCCCCGACATGAGCACGTGGTCTATTATGCTGAAGGAGGGGGAGTTCGCTAAAGTATTGGAAGAAGCAACTTCTTTTTTGGATCTGTTGTTGCGGCAGAACGGCTTGGATGCAAACCTGCTCCGCCAATTTTACCAGGATTTTCAGCAAGCGATGTATTATATGCTCCAGACGAAAGGTATTCAAGCTCACCAATTGTTTAGCGATACCATCTCGCTGGAGTTTTCCGCAAACGCGACCCGCTCCGTTACCGATCTGATCGCATGGATGAACCACGTTGTAAGCAAAGCGATGGAGTATGTGAATACAGTCGAACAATCCTTCAGTGTTGTCCAAAGAGTTATTAGTTACATTAAGCAGCATATTGCAGAAGACTTGTCGAGGGAAGAAATTGCGAATCACGTGTTTTTGAATCCGGACTATTTGACCCGGATCTTTAAAAAGGAAACGGGCATGGCCGTATCGGATTATCTGTTTCACGAACGGCTCAAGCTTGCCCAGGAACTGCTCGCGAAAACCGATATGCCGGTCAGCGCCGTGGCATCGCATATCGGGTATGCGAATTTCTCCCATTTCTCCCGGATGTTCAAGAAGCATACCAACCTGAATCCGATTGAATACCGCCAACTGCACCAACCAGTTTAAGGTGAAAGGTAGTCGGCAAATGCACAGCGAAAAGTCGTGAGCGGAGCAGAGCCGAATCTGCAGCAAAAGTAAAATAAAGATATGCTTGCTGATGATTCCGAGTGTCGCAAACAGTTTCAGTAGGCAAACGCCAAATAGTAAATGGGGGAGTACTATGAAGAAGAGATTCATGTCGGCAAGCGCACTCATTATAGGGTCTATGCTTGTTCTATCCGCTTGCGGCAACAATAGCGGAGATACGGCGCCAGTAGCCGGGGATAAAACGGCAAAGCCAGAGGAAAAACCGACGGAACTGACTGTTGCTTTCCCGATTTTCGGTGCAGTGCCTAAGGAGTTGTCCTTGGTGCAGGATTCCATTAATCAAATCGCACAGAAAAAAATCAATGCAACTGTGAAGTTGACGCCGATCAGCATTGGGAACTGGGAGCAGCAAATTAATCTGATGCTGAGCAGCAGCGAAAAGCTAGATTTAATGTTTGTAGGAGGCAACAACTACAGCAGTTATGTTTCCAAGGGTCAAATTGTTGCGCTTAGCAAACTGCTCGAACAGCATGGCCAAGGAATAGCAAAAGCGATGGATCCGGCCTACTTGAATGCAGCCAAAATTTCTGGATCCATCTACGCCATTCCTACCATCCGCGACTTTGCCGCGTATAATGGTCTGACAATGCGGAAGGATTTGGTCGACAAGTTTCAAATCGATGTCAGTAAAATTCGTACGCTAGACGATGTGGAGGCCACATTGAAAACGATCAAGGAGAAAGAGCCAAATGTGACGCCGCTGATTCCAGGCAGTATCGGCAGAACGATGCTCGATTCGTACCGTACGTTTGACATGCTGGGGGATTCACTTGGTGTTCTTCCGAATTTTGATAATAATCTCAAAGTAGTCAATTTGTACGAAACGGAAGAATATGCTCAGTTTATTAAGAAGATGAGAAAATGGTATACATCTGGCTTGATTCTGAAAGACGCCTCAACGAATAAAACTTCTCAGTTTGATTTGATCAAGTCGAACCGCGGATTTGCCTATTTCTCCAATATGAAGCCGGGGTTTGAACAGCAAGAGACGAAGAGCAGCGGTGTGCCTATGGTCACGGCAAACTTGCTTCAGCCGGTTTCTACAACTACGAACGTCACAGGTGTCATGTGGGGGATACCAATTAACTCCAAAACACCGGAAAAAGCGATGGATTTCCTGAACCTTATGTATTCAGACAAAGATATCGTCAACCTCTTCGATTGGGGTGTGGAAGGGAAACATTATGTCAAATCGGACAATGTCATCGACTTTCCTCAAGGTGTTGATTCCAAAACTTCGGGCTACAACCTGAATATGGGGTATATGTTCGGCAATCAATTCCTTTCCTATGTATTCAAGGGTGACGATCCGAAAATTTGGGACAAAATGGACCAATTTAACAAATCGGCATTAAAATCAAAGGCGCTGGGCTTTACGTTCGATGCAAATGCGGTCAAGGCGGAATATGCCGCGGTGACCAACGTGGTTACGCAGTACAAGCTTCCGCTCGAGACGGGGAGTGTCGATCCGGAGAAAATCTTGCCGGAGTTTATCTCCAAGCTGAAATCCGCAGGAATAGATAAAATTATCGCAGAGAAGCAAAAGCAGCTCGACGAGTGGGCGAAAAGCAGTAAATAATCATTTCGGCTCCTATTCATTTGCCCCGGTCAACATCTCAGTTGGTCGGGGAATTTTTTGACTGGGATCCAGTCATCTCAATCGACACCGAAAGGGGTAAATATGATGCTAAATATCATGCCATTAAACGATCAATGGACATTCACGAAAAATAATAATCCCTCCTACGTACTTGAGCCCATACAAGACGGCCAGTCCGTCATACTGCCTCATTCCTGGAACGATATCGACGGTCAAGGCGATAGTGGTGAACAGTACTATCGGGGGCAATGCTGGTATCAGCGGATTTTGAACATTTCCCAAGAGAATTTGACAAAACGCATCTACCTGGAAATCGGCGCCGCCGGGAATATGGGTCATGTTTATGTCAATGGCAGCTTGGTCGGGGACAGCCGATGCGGATATGCCATGTTTAGGGTCCCTTTAACCCCCTACTTGAAAGAGGGAGAAAATCTTATCGCCATTATGGCTGATAACAGCTACGACAACACGGTGTTCCCTTTAATGGCTGACTTTACCTTCTATGGCGGCTTGTACAGAGAAGTGAAGCTTCTTATCATGGACGATATTCATTTTGACGTCATGGACAACGGGCGGGATGGTGTCTATTTAACGCAACGGAAAATCGCCCCAGAAACGTTTGAATTGGCCGTTCATGGTCAAATCGTGAATGAATCCTCTGTCTCCAAAGAGGGAGTCCTTAAGATACTGCTCAAGGATGAAGTAGGAAGAACAGTCATGGAGGCAAGCTCAGAACTTGTTTTTGAAAATGAAGCAAATTTCAGCATAAGAAGCGAAATTGCAAATCCGATTCTTTGGGACGGCGTAGATCAACCCTATCTGTATACGGTAGAGGTATCCGCCGTCATCGAGGGACAAGTCTGTGATTCGCGGCATGTCGCGATAGGATTTAGGACGGTTGAAGCAACGACGGAGCAAGGCTTGCTCTTGAATGGCAAACCAGTCAAGATTAACGGCGTATGCCGACATCAGGACTTCGCCGGTGTGGGCAATGCCATTACGAAAAAGCATATGGATGAAGATATGGCCTTGATCCGGGAAATCGGAGCGAACAGCCTTCGTCTTGCCCATTACCAGCATGATGACTATTTTTACAGCTTGTGCGACCGTCACGGTTTACTGGTATGGGCTGAAATTCCGTTTATCAGCATTCCTTCCACCAAAGATCCGGAAAACCGCAATGCGGAAGAACAGCTGGAAAAGCTTATTAAACAAGCGTATAATCACTCCTCTATCTATTGTTGGGGCGTACAAAACGAGATTACGATTGCCGTAGAAACGGAGCAAACGTATACAACCATTAAGAAACTGGAGACTTTGGCTAAACAATTAGACCCTAACCGCTTAACGGTTCAAGCCAATATTAACGGTGTTGAGAATGACAGTATAATAAATAGCTTTACTGACCTGATCGGATACAATTTATACTACGGCTGGTATTATGGTGAAATCAAAGATTTGCAAGATCGCCTCGATGAATTTCATCAAGTTCAACCTCAAATTCCGGTAATCATCTCCGAATACGGGGTGGATACGAATCCCAAGTACCATTCTTCTACGCCTGGGGTCCAAGATTATACAGAGGAGTACCAGCTGTTATTCCATCACAATGCTTTGGAAGCCTTCGATAAGCGATCGTTTGTATTGGGCGGTTATGTATGGAACATGTTTGATTTCGGCAGTGCAAACAGAAAAGAAGGCGGCGAAACCGGAAAGAACTTGAAGGGACTTGTTACACTTGACCGGAAAATCAAAAAGGACGCCTTTTATCTTTACAAAGCCTACTGGTCTAAGGCTCCTTTCGTTCATTTAGCCGGCCGTCGATTTGTGAATAGACACCAAAAACTCAATGATATCGTGATCTTGTCGAATGTGTCTCATGTCAAAGTTTATCTAAATCAGACTCATCTTACCGAAATAAACGGTGGCGAACCGATGAAAATCGTGAAGGATGTTTCGTTTATCGAAGGGGAGAATTGCGTAAGAGTTGAAGGTACAGACGAGCATGGCTTCATCCATACGGATGAGATTGTGCTTCGTTATGCAGCGGAAATAGATCAAAGTTATATCCACGTTAAACCGGAAAAAGCAAAAAATGTCGTCAACTGGTTCGAAAAGTTTGATCTGTCCAATGCTGAGCCTATCGAATTGAGAGACGGGTATTATTCTACATTTGACACGATCAAAGATCTTTATGCCAATGAAGAGGCGAAAGCGGTATATCTTAAATACTTCGGAGATATGACCAATAATCCGTTCTTTGAGGTAATGAGAGGGGTCATGTCTATTCAGAAAATGTCCCAACTGGTGCAATTCAACATTGTCCCGGAATTGCTCTCCGTCATCAATAAAGAACTGAATGCGATAAAAAAATGATTTGACCATTGTCCCTGTCAACATGGCCCGTTGACAGGGACAATTTTTATGAATCAAGGTGGAAGGATAGTCGGCAAAGTGCAAATCGGAAGTCGTAGGAACGGTAGTGGAGATATCCGGATTTCATTAAGATAAAAGGACTACAAGATACCATACACCGATAGAAAAGGAAGGGGAAATTACGGAATGATAAAACGTACGCAGGGCAGCTCGAAGAAAAGAATATGGAAATACAGTCCGCTCTATCTAATGATGCTTCCTGGAATCGCATACTTGATCATCAATAACTATTTACCGATGTTTGGTCTCACGATTGCTTTCAAGGACATCAATTTCACGAAAGGAATATGGGGGAGCGATTGGGTCGGTTTTCAAAATTTCAAGTTTCTGTTCCAAACGTCTGACGCTTATATCATAACCCGCAATACGATACTTTATAACGTGGCATTCATCTTGATCGGCCTTATCGTTGCGGTCGGTTTCGCCATTCTGCTGAACGAAATCAAGAGCAAGATTGCGTCCCGTCTATATCAAAGCATTATTATCCTACCATTCCTGATATCGATGGTATTGGTCAGCTACCTCGTATACTCCATGCTGAGCATGGAGAGTGGATTCATGAACAAGACGATTTTGCCGGCGTTGGGCCTAGAACCGATCTCATGGTATAACGAACCGAAATACTGGCCTATCATTATCACATTGGTCCATACCTGGAAGGGAGCCGGATACGCATGCATCATTTACTTGGCTGCCATTATTGGTATTGATCCGGAGTATTATGAGGCGGCGAAGCTGGACGGGGCGTCCAAGTGGCAGCAAATCCGTACGATCACGATACCGCTGATCACTCCCGTAATCATCATGCTGACACTCCTGGCGATCGGACGTATTTTCTACTCCGACTTCGGCCTATTTTATCAAGTTCCGATGAATGCAGGCGCTCTCTTCAGTACTACTAACGTCATCGATACGTACGTATTCCGCGGCCTTTTGCAGCTAGGCAACATTGGTATGTCGTCAGCGGCTGGCTTCTATCAATCGCTAGTCGGATTCGTGCTCGTTATCGTCTCCAACTATGTTGTTCGTAAAATCAACAAAGAAAACGCGTTGTTCTAAGGGGGATATACATGAATAATGAAAATCGTATTTGGCAGTGGACTGCGCATCTTGTGATGATCTTGTTTTCACTCAGCTGCCTGCTTCCGTTTATGCTTTTGACAATGTCATCGATAACGGATGAAAAGACAATCCTGCAGAATGGGTATTCTTTTATCCCAAAACAGTTCAGTTTAAGTGCATACGAATATTTGTGGCAGCAATCGTCGCTTGTTTTTAACGCGTACGGGATCACAATTCTCATTACCATCGTGGGGACAACGGTAAGCCTATTAATCACATCGATGCTGGCATATCCCTTATCACGTCGCGATTTGCCGGGCGGAACGTTCTTCGCTTTTCTCCTGTTTTTCACATTGTTGTTCAATGGCGGCCTTGTCCCAACGTACTTGATTTATACCCAACTATTCCATATCAAGAATACGTTGTGGGCGTTGATCGTTCCGGGACTTCTCATGAATGGCTTTAACGTGCTTCTCATGCGAACGTTCTTCATGACGACAATTCCGGTTCCGGTATTGGAATCGGCCAGCATAGACGGAGCAAGCGAATTTAAAATGTATTACAAAATTGTCCTGCCCCTATCGCTGCCGATTCTGGCCACCGTCGGATTGTTTCAAGGACTGGCTTATTGGAACGACTGGAACAACGGCTTAATTTATGTAACCAATCCCAAATTGTTCAGTCTGCAGAACGTACTCAATCGGATTATGAGCGACATCCAGTTCTTGGCCAGTAACAGCGAGATCGGTTCGCAAGCTGGGGAGAGCATTGCGCAGCTGCCAAGCGAAACATTCCGTATGGCGATTGCGGTGATTGCGGTGATCCCGGTTCTGATCGCATATCCGTTCTTCCAGAAATACTTCGTTAAAGGCATGACCATTGGTGCTGTTAAAGGTTGATTTCATAACATTAGGAGGGTAACCATGAAAAGAAATATGCAAGAATTGATTTCACAAATGACTTTGGAAGAGAAAGCATCTCTCTGCTCGGGACTTGACTTTTGGCATACGAAAGGGATCGAGCGGCTCGGCATCCCGTCCATCATGATGACGGATGGGCCGCACGGTCTTCGTAAGCAGCGTGCATCGGCTGATAATTTAGGACTCTTCGATAGCGTGCCGGCAACATGTTTCCCGTCAGCTGCGGGTCTTGCGTCTTCGTGGGACCGCGAGCTGATTGGCAAGGTCGGGATCGCGCTTGGGGAAGAGTGCCAGGCGGAAGACGTCGCAATTCTGCTAGGACCAGGAGCCAATATCAAGAGATCGCCGCTGTGCGGGCGCAATTTCGAATACTTCTCGGAAGATCCATACTTGTCTTCCGAAATGGCAGCTGCACATATCCAAGGTGTACAGAGCCAAGGCGTCGGCACGTCGCTAAAGCATTTCGCGGTTAATAATCAAGAACACCGCCGGATGACGACTAATGCGGTTGTGGATGAGCGTACACTTCGGGAGATTTATTTGGCTAGTTTCGAAGGAGCGGTAAAAAAGGGGCAGCCGTGGACGGTCATGTGCGCCTATAATCAGCTTAACGGCGAGTACTGCGGGGAAAATGAGCGTCTGCTTACAGACATATTGAAGGACGAGTGGGGACATGAGGGCTTCGTCGTTTCCGACTGGGGCGCAGTGAACGAGCGTACAGACGGTTTGGCGGCAGGACTTGAGCTGGAAATGCCGTCTTCTGGAGGAGCTGGTGACCGTAAAATCGTCGAAGCGGTGAAAAGCGGCAAGCTGTCCGAGAACAAGCTGGACGCGGCAGTTGAACGGATACTGAGCATCGTCTTCAAGGCGGTCGACAGCAAGAAGGCTGACGCTTCCTATGATCCGGAGGCCCATCATCAGCTGGCACGAGAAGTCGCGCGTGAAAGCATGGTACTGCTGAAAAATGAGGACGGCATCTTGCCATTGCCGAAGTCCGGCAAAATTGCCGTCATCGGGCAACTTGCCAAGCAGCCGAGATATCAAGGCGGAGGCAGCTCGCATATCAAGCCGACTAAGCTCGAGGATATCAGTGAGGAGCTTGCCAAATCGGCGGGAAGCGGCTCGGAGATCTTGTTTGCTCCGGGATATGACTTAGGAAGTGATAATACGGATCCGCAGCTTCTGAAAGAAGCGCTCCAGCTTGCAGAAGATGCATCGGTCGTTATTCTCTTCGTCGGTTTACCTGATCGATATGAATCGGAAGGATTTGACCGCGAGCATCTGAACCTCCCGCTCAATCAATCGGAGCTAATTGAAGCGGTGACCGCGGTGCAAACACAGACAGTAATCGTGCTTAGCAATGGGGCACCTGTGGAAATGCCTTGGATCGGCAGTGTAAAAGCTGTGCTCGAGGCATACTTAGGCGGCCAAGCGCTAGGTGGTGCGATTGCCGATATACTGTTCGGTGATGCCAATCCTTGTGGCAAGCTAGCCGAGACGTTCCCTGTTCAGTTGAGCGACAATCCATCTTATTTAAATTTTCCAGGTGATGGAGACCTTGTGGAATATAAGGAAGGGATTTACGTCGGTTACCGCTATTATGACAAGAAGAAGCTGCGGCCACTGTTCCCATTCGGTCATGGGCTTAGTTATACAACTTTTGAATACGGCGGACTTGCTGTGGACAAAGATTCGATGAACGACAGCGATTCGATGCACGTCTCAGTCAATATAAAGAATACCGGCAGCAAAGTTGGTAAAGAGATCGTTCAGCTGTATGTGCGGGATGTGCGCAGCAGCGTGTCCCGCCCGGAGAAGGAGCTGAAGGGATTCGCCAAAGTAGCGCTGGAGCCTGGAGAAGCGAGAACCGTCACCTTTACGCTTGATAAGAGATCATTTGCTTATTTCGATGTGGAAGTGAACGATTGGCATGTTGAGACAGGCGAGTTCGAAATTCTGGTCGGAAAGTCTTCAGCGGAGATCGTACTTAAGAGGAACATTCGACTGAATTCGACGGTATCGAAAGCGAAGACGTATACACGTAATTCGACAGTTGGCGATCTGATGGAGAACCAGCGAGCCGCTACGATCGTAACGGATCTGCTAAAGCATTCGCCATTCGGCTCTTCTAACGGAGAAGGAGAAGGGGAAGGGGAAGGGATGTCCGAGCTAATGGCCGCATTCCTGAAATATTTGCCGCTTCGAGGTTTAGTTGCCTTCAGCGGAGGCGGACTTACGGTTGAGTCGCTTGATTCATTGCTCGAGCGGCTGAATCAAGGAGATAAGGAGTAGCTTCATACCAAAAGCGGTGGAATAAATATTAAAAAGACGTTGCCTGTGATCAAGGCAGCGTCTTTTTGAGTTTGCTGGCTTCTTGCACTTCAAAACTTATTTGTCACCTAACAGATTGGTTAAACGATCTCGGTTAATTTCTATAATTCTCTTAAAAAGGAGATGCAACTTGATTTGAATGTGATTATGCTGCCCATGTTAGCGTCTGATGCAATACTAAATTGCTTATATTAATAATTTTCCCCGCGATAATAGCGCTTCAGTTTTTCTTCCAAATGAACGAGCTGCGCTTCCTTCTCCTCAATATCTTTCAACAGCTTTTGCTTTTGATCTTCAATCAGTTGGATTCTCTCCGGCAGGGTTGAGGTTCCTTCGTTCACCTTATCATAATACTTTTTGATGTCCTCTACACTCATCCCGGTTTCGCGAAGACATTTGATAAAAACCAGCCAGCTCAGATCATCGTCCGTATAAAGACGGTTATTCTGCTCGCTTCGGGCAGCAGGTTGCAACAGTCCCTTTCTTTCGTAAAAACGGATCGCTCCAATATTGATCCCGACTTCCTTTGCCACTTCTCCAATCGTTAACATGCTAACCCTCTTTTATAAAAAATTATGTTGACCTACACTTAGTGTAGCATAGTAACTTATAAATCGTTAAAGAAAAATCAAATTAGGGAAAGAAGGATTCGCATGAAAAAGACCGCATTTGTAACTGGAGCAAATAAAGGAATCGGCATTGAAATCGTTAAGCAGTTAGGTGAAGCAGGCTGGAAAGTCATCCTTGGCGCGCGCAGTGCCGAACGGGGTGAAGCTGCCGTTTCCGAGTTAACTTCCAAGGGGTTAGACGTAGAATTGGTACAAATCGACATGGGTGACTTGAAAACCATCGAACAGGCAGCCGATACGATCAACAAGAATTATCCGGACTTGAAGCTTCTAATCAATAACGCTGGTATGCCTGGCGCTTTCTCCCGTTCTTTTACGGATACCAAAGAGGATGATCTGCGGAATGCCTTCGAAGTTAACTTTTTCGGGACCTTCCGTTTGAACCAGCGTTTGTTCCCGTTAATCAAAGATAACGAAGGCACAATCGTCAATGTATCGACCGACATGGCTTCTCTGGACCATATGCAAAATGCTGAATGTACTTTGAACGCATTTGATTATAACTCATCTAAAACGGCCAACAATGCCATGACACTTTCAATGGCTTATGAAGTCAAAAACAGCAACGCTCAAGTATTCGCGGTAACGCCTGGATTCACTTCAACAGATCTTAACGGCAATGCCGCAGGCGGTAAATCGAAAGAAGCCGCCGCTGCGATTATAGTGGGTTATGCGACAGATGGCAAACGTCATAACGGCGAATTCTTGGATGAGAAGGGCGTTTACGCCTGGTAACCCGCAACTGCCAAAAGCAAAAACTCTTGCCGCCCATATCGCGGACAAGAGTTTTTTGCGTAGAAGCAGGCAAATCGATTACCATGCGCTTATCCCTTTCTGGTTAACTTGGGTAAGAATCCTGGCATGCCTCATGTTTGGATATTGTTTGGACTTCCCGAATCAAAAAACGCAATGAAACAAATTATTCGTGTAATGGATGAGTAAAACGAGGCGAATGTTATAGAAGTTCGTATTTTAACAACCCTGCTTAGCATCTTAGCGACAGACTTGGCCGAGCCGAGTGAGAATGTGGATATATGTACAGTCATTACGTAAGTGACTATTTTCATCATTGGTTTCGTTTTCTGATTCGTGGGAGAAGGAGGGGACGAGTAGGCAAGTTGTACAATGTACAACAATTTCCTTGATTTTTTCTGGGCATGATGTAGATGTTGTATGCTGTACAACAATTTATACCTTTTTTGTATGATTGAACGGATTTTGGCCGAAATTGTTGTATGTTTTGCAACAATAACGCAAAAAACGCTAATTAGTATGCGAAATGTTGTATAAACTACAACAACACGGATAAGCAAGCGGATGTTTAAAACATATACGTCTTAAGCGCAACTTGCCTTGCGTCAACTTTCATAGACACTCGTATTCAAGGACGGCGTAAGCCGTTTTTCTTATTTCGAAAGAAGGAACTCCCGGGCGTAAAATGTTAACGGTTTAGAGCCTCTATTGTTAATTATAGATACATGGCTGGCTCTGTCATTAAGATCGTTTCCCGGAATTACCTATGGAACTTCCCAAGTACCGGGAAGGATCTACTCTTCAAAATGGGAATACAGGTTTGTTATAATCATTACAACAAATCGAAATCAAAAGGAGGATAAGAAGAAGATGGGAGGAGTTTCGGGCACGGGGACGCTGCTGGGGGCACATATACCATTCCTTCTGCAAGAGGGAGTTTAAAGTTTCGCTGTCTGTGCCTCATTTGAGGTCATACGGAACGTAAGTATACTTTCGGATAATACACAGGACATGACGATGTTGATATAGTGTTGGGTAAGTGATTGAATTTTTTGGGAGCCAAGATTGGAACAACCGTACATCTACGATCTTCATGATACGATATGTATCAAAATAAATAATAGTCTCGGAGGTACTAATCAAATGAGTGTTCAAGCATTCTTGATGAAACATTTTAAAAGAAGGCTGTCTCTCGTGCTCGGTATTGTTTTATTGTTGAGCAGCGTGCTGCCGATAAGTGCACAATCACAGACGGAAGCACACGGGAAAGGCAATGCGACTGCAGTCGGATCTGATTCATCGGTCTCCAATTCGGTCTATGGTTTGTTAGGATCAGGAGCGCTGACACCATGGAATGTACTTACCAAAATTGGCGCCGATGACAAGCCGATTGTAGGTTTTGAAAATAAGATTACGCCAGACGGGCGGTATGTTGGCTTTCAGGAAATGTATTATAAGGTACCTGGACAACAATTTCCAAATTTTAAACTTTCTTTATATGACCGAGATACTGGCAGCATAACGAGTGTATTGACTGAGACGTATGACGTTAAACATTTTTCTATGTCTGCAAATGCGCAGTATATAGCATTTTCAGGTTATAATTTGAATCTACAAAAAGATCCGCAAGTCTATTTGCTCGACCGCAGTAGCGGAAAGATGGAGTTGATTAGCAGCGATGCTGACGCGCGGGCAGACGAACCTTCCATAAGCGCGGATGGCCGTTATGTCGCATTTAGCTCATCTTCAGATAAGCTAGTTCGTGGAGATACTAATGGGTATGCGGACATTTTCATCTATGACCGCACTACGAAGACAATGGAACGCATCAGTCAACCAAAAGATCCTAAGGATCCGTCGGCTGGTAGCGGTGATAGCGAGTGGCCATCAATTAGTGCCGATGGTCGTTATGTGGCATTTACATCCTCTTCCAGTCTCTTGGTTGAACATGATACGAATGAAATGAGCGATGTGTTTCTATATGACCGTACTACGAAAGCGATAAAGCGTATTAACGTGTCTTCTACAGGAGTAGAAGCGAACAATGATAGTTATGAGCCATCGATTAGTGGAGACGGGCGTGTTGTAGCCTTTCAATCAAGTGCTGACAATCTGGTGGCAGGGGATACCAATCACGTTGATGATATTTTTGTCTATCAGGCAGGCAGCGATTCGATCAAACGGTTATCTCTTCAGCCTAGCGGTGAGCAAAATAAATCGGAAAGCCGATCGGCACAAACCAGCAATGATGGCAAATATGTAGGCTACATCACAACCGAGACTTTTTCACCAACCGAAAGTACAGAACAGTCATTTGTGGGGAATGTCGAGACCCTTTCCTCTACAGAAGTAAGCATGAACGATGCTCACTATGAATTGCATAAGCCGAGCTTTTCGGTAGCTGTTAGTAATGAGGCAAAGGCTGTGACTTTCTCCGCATTTTATAAAATCAAACCAGCACAGGAAGGCATTGATCCGATTGCGGGGATGTTCATTGCTTCCTCAGAAAGCACAGCGAGCCGTCCGACTTGGCCAGCAGGAAGTAAACTGACAGCCTCGGATGCACAAGGAGATAAAGTAACGTTATCTTGGCCAGCTGCGACAGATGCAAAAGGGATAAAAGAATACAAGCTGTTTCAAAACGACACGGCTATTGCAACTATTCCATCTCCAGGTCAAACCTATATGGTTACGGGATTGAAGCCGGATACGGATTATACGTTTCGCGTAGAGGCGGTTAATCTGGACAATGTGATGAGCAGCGGCGGACCTACTTACTCAAAGAAACCGGAGCTTAGTGTGACTTCGAAAGTTGATCGCATGTCGCCGCAGGGATTACCGATGATCAACAGTAAGCTGGAGATTAAAGCTGTTACAGCACCAGGTCGTGAAGTTAAGGCAACGATTACGTACAAGACGTGGTTCGATGATAAAGGAGTTCGCTTAACGACGCCAAGAGAAGCAAGCGAGACGATTGACCTGGCTGAAGATTCTTCACAGCCAACGGAGTATGCAAAAACATTCACGATCCGTGAAGGCATCGCCGAGCTAGTTTCGCTTAAGGCTGAAACGAAGAATGGTTCTGGTGAGTTGATCGAGGGAGTAGCCAAAGGCTTACCTCTTCAAGTTGCAGGCAGTTTAAAAGTAAGCTTTGAAAATCCAGGTCATATTGATCTGAATGGTGCACAGGTTGCCGTAGTAAGCAGACGCCTTGGCGGTAAAAATACGGTGCTGGCAAGCGATGAACCTGTTGTGGTGGAAGGCCTTCTACCTGATTCGGAATATGGGGTTCAATTTAACTCACCGAAATCTAACATTTGGGATCGAAAAGAAAACGTTGCAGTTCAGTCCGGGCTGATCAATGAGATCACACTTGCGATCCCGGTTTCAGCCAAGTTTCGTTTTAAAGTGCAAAACCAAAATGGGCAGCCAGTAGATCAAATTAGGCTCGAACTCATGAACGGTACGGGTAACAGCTATATGGGCACTTTGCTCAGCGATCCTTCCGGCTTAACCGAGTGGACTTCGATCAGTGATGCACGTACGACGTTTAAGGTGAAAGTGGATGTTGAAGGTAAATTATATGAAGACGTACCTGATCAGGACGTGGTATTGAAGCCAGGTGACAATGAGCAGATTATTACCCTTCATACACCGCCGCAAGGGATGTTAACGGGGAAGGTGACAGACCCGGAAGGCAAGCCTTTATTCAACGCAATGATCACAACGACGCAAATGTTTAAAGGCAATCCTCTTGTAAAAACATTGTACACAGATTTGAAAGGGGAGTACAAAGTGGAGCTGCCGACCGGTGAGGTCGCAGTCGAAGCTTCCGAATACAAGCTGAACTATTATTCGGATAAAAACATGAAGAAACCGAAGATTCAAGACGGTCAAGATACGGTTCTAGATATCCCGTTAAGAGCACCTGATTCGGGCACAATCCTATTGAAGGTATTCGTGAAATTTTTGGATTCCGATTGGCAAGGTCCGATTAACATGGAGCAGCTTGGCATGCGTTCAGAGGTTACCTCTGCACTTGGCGGTGGGATTTCAAGCTATTACCTCAATGCAATTCATTATCAAGGCTACCCGGGTCAAGAAATGAAGGTTTGCGTGTCGGGTACGATTCACCGGATCGGTACAGGCTGCACGCGTGTAACGTTGGATGAGCATTCAAATGCTATAGCCGAAATTCGTTTAGAGGAAAAAGGTTCTAGGATTAAAGGGACGCTTCCTGCATTTAACGGCAGGGATGCGGATGTAAACGTATATGAGGTATTGACAGACGGCGAGCTGCAACGCGTAGCTTGGGAAAATGTAAATGCACAAGGGCCGTTTGAGGTTCATGTTCCGAAGCAAGGCACATATCGCGTAGAAATCAGCAGAAGAGAAGTAAGCAGCAGCAACAATCCGAAATGGGAAATGGCCCATGTGGAAGTTTCTGTTGGTGATCAGCAGATTAAAGATATAGGTAGTGTGACATTTACTGATAAGAAGTTTTTTACACATCCTGCTTTAAATTACTTTATGGCAGTGCCAAATCAGGCTTCTCCTGGTGGAGCGGTACAGCTTCGTGCGAATTACCGCAGCCAGAGCGGAAGTGAGACGATCATCAATGCTCGTATGCGCATAGATATTCCAGTAGGCATGCAGCCGGTAAAGGATGCTGCGGGCCGAGTGGTCGTGAAAGGTGCGAATGGAGACGCTGTTTGGAATGGAAGTTACTTGGAAATTCCTCTAGCTAACGTAGAGGCGAAGAAAGATGGAGCCGTTCATTTCCAAGTGAAGCTCGCTGACAACTTTAGCTCCCAATCGGCACGACTTGTCGCTCAAATCGAAGGCAAGACCTCAGCAACTGAAGTGAATGTGAATGAATCGCTTGGCGAAGTTTTACTGGACGTTCCGAATGTAACGCTTGATGCGCCAGAACGTTTAACAAGCTCTGAGGTTGTCGTTTCGGGTCTTGCACAAGCCGGCAGCAAGATCAACGTTTATGATAGCGATACGTTGGTGGGGACGTTTGTAGCAACTGGCACAGGAACATGGAAAGGAACGATTTCACTGATCGACCTAGGCTCGCCTAGCGTTCATGTACTGCGTGCAGTTGCAGAGTTAAACGGCATTCAGCTGCATTCGAAAAAGATTTTTGCCAATTTTGATCCAGATCAGCCGATCTTGGAGGAAATGGCGATGGCCCAGCAGCCGAATGGCAAGTGGATTCGTTTGGATGTTAAAAAGGGCGCAACGCCGTTCCCGTACACAGTCGTGCCTGGAAATCCGTTCGTGTTCCAATTAAAGTTTGACAAACCAGAGAAGGTAACGAATGTTCAAATCTTTATGGGCGGCCAATATGGCGCACCGGTGCAAGCACAGCGTAAATCAAACGGGATCTTTGAAGCCATTGTGCCAACGAATAAAGGTGCGCTAGGCGGGATTTACGTGTTATACGATACCGTTAAGCCTAAACCATCTTATAATGCAGAAAATTTGCCAAGCGATGAGCAAATTCGTAAGTCGCTGCCGCCAAATATGCAGGATTTTAAGGTGGTATCGAAAGAACCTTTTACCCAGGTTGGAGATACGTATGCCGGCAAGGCCGTGGTCAAGTTTCCGAAAGTGCCGGGACTGAAAATGACCGTGAAGGTCACAATCAATTTGAAGCCGTCAGTGAAATACGTTCCAACGGCTGAAGAGATAACGCTGGCGAAACAAACAGGGGAGGCCTTCTTCAACAGCAGCTTTACAACAACCAATGATGAGAATGGGTTTATCAATGTAGCGAAGGGCTATGCACCTCGCAAGTTGTTATTCCAAACATCAGATTTAGCTCCAGGTGCCCGGACATTTAGTTTGCTCCCTTCGCCGAAAGATGTTCTGCAAAATGTACTCGAGAGCGCAATTGATATCGATGACGAGGTTGAGTTTGTGACGGAGACGAAGGCCGAGTTTGAAGAGGTCACAGAACCGCTTGGTAAGCTTAATGAGGTAACAGAAGCTTATACGGGCTACAGGGATTATGCTGGAAAAATTAACAAAATTATGATGGGGGTTGAATCCAACTCAGGCTGTATTGAAAATGCGGAGGAATCCGGCAAGCAAGCGGGGAAAGCGCTTCTTGTCACGGTTGGCGGTGAAGTGGTGAAGACAGCGCTTGGCGCTTGGACAGGTGCCATGGCATTGGAAGGTCCAGCAGCTATTGCAGCAGGTGTTGTCACAAAAATTGTAGGTGGTAAAGTAGATAGTTATGTCGATTCTCAAATTGATGCTGTAGGCACAGTAGGCTCAGGAAGTAAATGTAATAACAATGATTACGAATTCCCGGATGATGAAGAAAATATTTATATGAAAAGAGTAAAAAGAACGCCGCGCATCGTGAAGCCGAAGTGGATTTATGACCCAAGCGGTTACGTGTATGAAGCGGTAGAGAGCAATCGTTTGCAGGGTGCAGAAGCCAGAGTGCTTTACTTGAACCCGGCAACGGGAACCTGGGAAGTATGGCATGATGCGGTAGATTATGATCAAATCAATCCACAGCAGACGGATGTTGACGGCAAATATGGCTGGGATGTGCCGGAAGGCAAGTGGAAGGTTGTCTGGACAAAAGACGGCTATGAAACAGCCAGTAGTAGCGAGCTGGAAGTACCTCCACCGCATTTTGACGTGAATATGGGACTTGTTTCGAAATCGGCACCAGAAGTAGATGCAGTTACAGCAGTCGTAAGTTCGGATGGCAGTTACGTGGATGTGAAGTTTACTCAATATGTCCTAATGTCTATTCCACTTCATCCAGACACAATTGTCGTGAAAGATGGAAACGGTAATGTGCTTGAAGGTGCGGCTGCATATGTGAATGCAGAGAACAATCCAAATGGAGAGTCGCTGTCAAGAACACTTCGATTTACGCCGAGTAAAGAGAGCTTGTTGCAGGCAGGGCAAGAGTATCAAGTCATTGTTGCCCCGGAAGCCATCGTCAATTATGCAGGGAAAGTGATGAGCAGCGGTGTTGAACCTAAGGTTACAGCAGTCGTGAAGGATGCTGTTGGTCCAAATATGCTAAGTGCTGAATTACAAGGCGGCAATCGGATCGTTCGAATTATATTCGATGAGGAGTTTGATTCAGGAACAGCAACGAACCCAGAACGATTTGTCATTGAGGCGACTGGTTGGAACGGTGAGGTTCAATCCGTAGTTGCCGAGCGTACGGACAACAATGAGCCAGTGAAAAGTATTCTGTTGACACTATCGAAAGCTTTACCAGAAGGAGGTAACGTCTCTGTGAAATCTGCAGCAGGGGCAGTGATAGATTTGCAGGGCAACCCTTCGGTAGAAAAAACAAGTACGATTACGG
Organism: Paenibacillus andongensis; assembly: GCF_025369935.1. Lineage (NCBI taxonomy): Bacteria > Bacillati > Bacillota > Bacilli > Caryophanales > Paenibacillaceae > Paenibacillus > Paenibacillus andongensis. The sequence goes on from NZ_CP104467.1 coordinate 1,139,418, forward strand.
GACCAAATACACTTCTGAAGAGTTTGACAATTACCAGAGGCCAATTGACTACGGTTTTCAAAAGCTCGACAACGGATTATACGTTGAAAGTTGCAAAAGACGTACAGGAGCTGCAACTGAGTGCTGAACTTGCTGATTCTTCCGCAAAGCTATATATCGGAGAGAGAGAAGCAAAGAATGGTACATCAGAGAAGGTTGATATTCGTGACGCTGCTTCCATCAAAGTGACGGTCAGAGCAGCAAATCATCCAGAAATAGCACGAACTTATACACTAGTTATTGAGCGCACAGACATTACGGGTGGAGGTCCTGAAAATGGGGGTGGGGGTACACCACCGCCATCAGCAGATCCGACAGATTTAGGCCGAGATGCTCGGATTGAACGTACGACGGGCGCAGATGGCAAAGAGCAGTTAATCGTAGAACTCAATCCGAAAACGGTGAAAGAGGCCATCGATGCAGGTAAATCGTTAGATAAACTTGCAGTGAATTTAAAAGAGAATGCAGAGCAATACATGGTGAAGCTGCCGATTGTAGTGTTCCGTCAATTAAGTCAAGCGAAGGCGAAGGTAAACATTGGGCTGGGCACTTCAGTTGTCCAATTACCTGTGAGTGCTTGGGCAGAAGATGTGAATGACAAGACATCCGCAGTTACGGTGAAGATTGTGAAGCCATCTGCTGCTGAGGAAAAAGCATGGTTAAGCAATTTGAACAACCGCAGTAAAGGAGTTAAGCCAGTATCGGAGCTGCTGCATGTTCAGTTGCTGGCAGAGGCAGATCAACAAGGAGCTGCTTCACTACCACACAAGCATCAGCTAATGATATCTGTCGATAACGCTAGTTCAAAACCAGGCTTAGGCATTTATGGCTTTGATCCGGCTAAGCAACAATGGGTATTTATCAGTGACAGTCCGACATCATCAGGTAAGTTAACCTTCGAGGCAGAGGCGTCTATGTATGTAGCAGCCATGTCATATACGAATAGCTTTACTGATATTACGAATCATTGGGCGAAGAATTCGATCGATTGGATGGCAGCACGTATGCTTGCTAGCGGTTATGAAGATCAAACGTTCCGCCCGAATCAGTCGGTGACGCGAGCAGAATTCACCGCATTTATCGTTAGAATGCTAGGATTAGAGGCGAAGAAAGAAGAAGCCTCGGGTAAATTTAACGATGTACAGTCAAGCGACTGGTATTACGAAGCAGTAAAAGCCGCAGCACAGGCAGGATTAATTGCAGGAAGCGGTGAAGGGAACTTTGCGCCGAATGCGCTAATCACCAGAGAGCAAATGGTAGCCATAGTGTGGAGAGCATACGAAAAGTTGTCAGGTAACGGCCATACCGTAAGCGGTGAAGAGCAAGCAACTCTGCTGCAAGCTTTCGATGACAAAGGCGCGATCTCAGATTGGGCGAAAGCGAGCGTCGCTTCTTCCGTGAAGGAAGGACTGCTCCAAGGGGTAAGCAGCAATCAATTCCAGTCTTCGGGACTCGCGACACGCGCACAAGCCGTTACATTGCTAAATCGTTTGTCTGAAAAGCTAGAGAAGTAGTTGCTGTAAAAACGTACGCTAAGCAATGAACAATAAACAAGGAGCAGTTTGCCGCGGCAGCTGCTCCTTTTTGATCAAATCAACCACTTCAAAACTTATTTGTCTCCTACCATAACCTGACTGGCTTAAAGGTTTGAAAAATACCCCAGAGCTCTTAATAATCTAGTAGACGTCCATTATCATTCCATTGACCGTACATTTTGTTTTCTCTCGTGTTTGTTATGAATTTGTCTAATCTGCTCCTAAATAATTCTGGCTGATTCTTATTGCTTTGTATCGTGTCGATCCGAACTCTTTTATAAAGATCTGGAAATGCCATGAAATTCTCATATACTTGCTTTTCCTCTTTTAGCCTTTGCTCTATAACCCTATCTAGTCTAAAAGATTTGTGATCCATATCAGGAAGAACCATTCTTCCTTCGTCTCTCATTAACCCCATCTTTTCGAGGCGGCGGACTCGTTCTTTATTTAACTCAGTCCATGAACTTTTTTTACTTCTAGGAGAGAGTCTCTGAGCCAGCTCAGTTTCAGATATTTTCTTTTTGACTCCATCGATCCATCCAAAGCACAAAGCTTCCTCGACCGCGTCCAAATATAACAACATATCAGGAGTGGGCGTCATACTAACCAAGACCCAGCAAGACTTCTCAGTCTTACAATTTTCCTGAAGCCAAATCCTCAAATCTTCTCTCGATTTTGCTGGAATTAGAATTTCAATTTTCATAGAGTAGAATGAGTTACTGTTTGTTGGAAATTACTCTATCAAGAAACTTATCTGCGTCACTATTGAATTTCCAGGAAACTCCAAACTTATCAACAAGCATTCCAAAGCATGAAGACCAAGGAGTATTTGATAACGGCATCATAACATTGCCACCAACAGACAAATTAGTAAAGTATTCTTCCAGTTTTTGTTTATCATCAATGACTAGACTAATAAGTATATTATTTCCTTTGACCAACTCACCTGTAACCATCTTCATTGAAGGCAAAATATCCGACATCATTATTTTCCCACCTGCGAATGCTATTGAAGACTCCATGATCATATTTAGCTCATTTTCTGGCAATGGATAGTTTGGATCTTGTGGTAAATCTTTAAATTTTACTTTTTTTACTTCATTAGCATGTAAAGCCTCCGAATAAAATTCAATCACTTGTTCTGCAATTCCATCAAAATTTAAATAGGCAATAGCTGACATAATGTAATACCTCCTTCTTGTGATAAATGTAGTATAATTCATAAAAGGTGACAGCCTAATGTCACCTTTTATGAATAAAGCACAAAAAAAGAGGGCGGAATATGGAAAAGATTGAGAGGTTAATATCTATAATCATGATATTGCTGAAAAAAGATATCGTTTCAACAAAAGAATTCACACACTTATTTAACGTTTCCAAAAGAACTATTCTTCGTGATATGGAAACACTGAGTTTATCAAACATCCCAATCTATTCTATAAATGGAGTTAATGGTGGCTACCGTATTATGGATGAATATAAGTTTGATAAACGCCTCTTAAGTAGCTCCGACTTAGAGAATATATTAACTGCACTCGGCGGATTGGAACAAATTCTAATTAGCGAAGAAGTGGAAGTGACTATAAAAAAATAGAAGCAATGGTTAGCCCATTGTCTCTGAAAGGTTCAATTCAACTGTCATTTTATGATTGGGAGGGTCGGTCCGAGGTTCTTCAAACTTTGAAGACATGTCAAGAATCAATAATAAAGAGAAGGTTAGTTTCATTTGATTATATGGATAAAAATGGCATCACAACGAATAGAATTGTCGAGCCATATCAGCTTCATTTTAGCGAAACGAGTTGGTATTTGAAAGGATTCTGTTTACATCGTATGAGATATAGAACATTTAAATTATCTAGGATCGATAATCTTAATATGGACGAAAAAACATTTAACCCTAGAGATTATTTATTAGAACAAGAACATGAAGCGAGTTATCAACCGCAACTAGTCGCTATTAAGGCGTTGATTTCGCCTAGCATAAAAGATCAATTCATTGAAAGGTACGGTCGCAAGAGTATTGAAAACTATAGTTCTGAATTTTTCTTAGCAACAATCTATGTTCCTCAAAACAGTATTGGATTTCAATTTTTAGCAAGTTTCGGTACAAATCTAGAAATCGTAGAGCCCAAAACATATGTTGAAGACTTTCGAAATTATTTAAATAAAATGATGGAGAAATATTCTTAAAAAGGTCCCCTTTAACATCATGAAGCTAATAAGTACGGCATAATTGATGCCGTACTTATTAAAAAATAAATCTAAGACTATAAAAAAAGTCGGCCAAAAATGGTCGGCTTTTATATGTATAGAGGAAAATTATTTTACAAGTGTAAGCTGTTCCCCAGGCTGGAGAGCGAAGCCTTCGATTCCTTGCTCCTTCAGCTGTGCGGTGAAGGCTGCAGCATTTTGCGCGATGCCCGGGAATGTGCTGTGATGAACCGGGATCACGTTCTTTGCTTGCAGCCACTTTGCTGCAATCAGAGCATCCTTAGGTCCCATTGTGTAAAAATCCCCGATCGGCAGTACCGCGTAATCAATATCGTGGAGCTCGCCGATCATTTTCATATCTCCGAACAAGGAGGTGTCGCCGGCATGATAAAGCGTAATTCCGTTCCAATCCATGACAAATCCGCCCGGCATGCCTGCATAGACGATGCTTTGGGACTCGTCGGATATGATAGAGGAGCTGTGGAACGCGTGAACAAGCTTTGCTCTGGCAAATCCCAAGTCCGCAGTTCCTCCAATGTTCATTGCGATCGTCTTCAGGCCCTTCCAGGAATAATAGGTAGCGAGCTCAAAGGTGGCGACAATGGTCGCATCGTTAGCTCTGGCGATAGCTTCCGCATCAGCGGTGTGATCCGAGTGTCCGTGTGTAAGCAAGATGTATTGAACTTGAATGTCCTCGGCTTTCGCTTTGGCAACGGGATTGCCGCTCAGGAACGGATCGATGATGATTGAGTGCTCTCCATCCGAGATTTGAATGCAAGAGTGTCCGTGAAAAATAAGGTTCATTTTATCTCCTCCATATACTATTTTTTATTCGTTTGACGACAACATGATTATATTTTTTATTTCTTTTGTTGTCAAATTTTATTTCTTTTGCTGTCAAACTATTGTAGTATGAGGGTAGCGAGTATTCTGGAAGGGGTTCAATAATCGAATGCTGTCAATTGAGAAGCAGATACTTTTCCTGCTGACAAAAAAGCGTTGCATGCATGCTAAAGAATTAGTACAAATTTATACGAAGCGCGGCTATAAGGAGCAGTCGATCAGGAACGTTCTATCACGAATGAAGAAAGAAAAGTATATTCATGCGGAAGAGCGTTCCCTGTATTCCATTGTGGACAAAGGGGAGCAGTTTTTATCCTTCGTGAACCGGAAACCGTGGCAATACGATGTGGATTGGAACCGCAAATGGTATTTCGTGCACTTCGAGGTACCGGAGTCGGAGAGGACAAGAAGGGATCAATTCCGTTTGCAGCTGCTGCAGCTTGGCTTCGGTCAACTGTATAAAGGCGTTTATGTCTCTCCTTGGGATTACAGCAAGCAGCTTTTGTCCTGGATTCATGCGGCCTCCATGGATGAATACGTCACTATCTCGGAAGCGTCGATTTTGTTCCGGGATATTACCCCCGAGCGAGCAGCTGACATTTGGCCTCTAGCCGACATCCATCGCCTGCATCAGGAGAAGTGGCAATGGTATCAAGACGAATTCGTGCCGGCTTTGAATAAGGAAATCAGAGGCAGGATGGATCCCTTAGAGTTGTTTGTCCTTTATTTGCATGTCGGAGAGGTAATCAGCGAGATTAGCCTTAGGGATCCCATGCTTCCGGTGTCTCTGCTACCATACGATTGGATGGGGCACCGCGTAATCGCCGAGTTGTATCGTTCGTTTCAGTCGTTCGCTACTCTCATTCCCAGCTCTTCAAATTATTATCAATTTCTCGTGTAAATGCACGAGTTTAACAAGAAGGAGCAGTATTGCTGCGGCAGCTGCTCCTTCTTTTTTTATTGAACAGGGTAATAGGAAAATATGAAAAATGAACGCTGGTAATCCCGAGTTTTTATCACATTTTAAAATACTGGACTATTTGTTCCAGAAAAGTTATACTGTTTTTCATAGCTAAGGAGGGGATAACCATGGGGCGTTCCAAAGAGTTTGACAAAGCGCAAGTACTTCATAAGGCAATGTTAGTTTTTTGGGAAAAGGGTTACGAAGCGACGAGCATCCCGGATTTATTGAAAGCAATGGAATTAAGCAGATCAAGTTTGTACGAAACCTTTGTAGACAAAGAGACACTTTATATTAAAGCAATACAACATTACAAAGCCACAAGACAAAAAAAGAGAAATCTCTTGGTCGATACGTCGTCTGCGAAAGTCGGAATTCGGCAGTATTTTGAGGAGCATATTACTTCCGCATTTGATGAGGATTTGCCCAAAGGATGCCTGATTACTAATGCAACTATTGGTTTGGATTCGCCGGATGAACAACTGCGTAAATTGGTACAAGAGAGTTTCGAGGGATTGGAACAATCTTTTTATGAACTTTTAAGCAAAGGACAACAGTCAGGAGAAATCGACCCCAAAAAAGATGTTAAGGTTTTATCACATCTTTTGCTTAACCTTAATCATAGTATCAATGTAGTAGCCAAGGTGAAGACCGACAAAAAAATTACGTTTGACATGATGAACGCCGTAATCGAGATGCTATAAGTATTTTTTTAATATTACTGGAACGATTGTTCCTGAAATGATAGATTACTTGAGAAATAAAGGAGCACACACGATGAGTTCAATCGAAAATCAAACAATAGAGAAACCTTTTTCGGCGTGGATTATACTCATTCTTGCTACAGCATGCGGAGTAATTGCCGCTAATCTTTACTATGCGCAGCCTTTAGTAGGACCTATTAGTTCGGCACTTGGCTTATCCGCTGGGGCAGCGGGCTTGATTGTTACACTTACTCAAATTGGTTACGGTATTGGATTGTTATTTATCGTACCATTGGGAGATATACTTGAAAACCGAAAACTTGTTGTTGTGTCCTTGCTAATCACTGCATTAGTTTTGGTTATTGCTGCTGTTGTCACAAGCTCTTACCTTTTTCTATTAGCGTCCCTGTTTATCGGGCTGGGATCAGTCGCGGCTCAGGTACTCGTACCGTACGCAGCTCATCTTTCACCAGAGGCTACACGTGGACACAATGTGGGGAACGTCATGAGCGGTTTGCTACTAGGCATCATGCTAGCGCGTCCAATTTCAAGTCTAGTGACGGAATTCTTGGGCTGGCGAGCTGTATATTACTTATCTGCGGGAGTGATTTTTTTTCTTGCTCTTGTATTGGTAATGGTGCTTCCTAAGAGGCAGCCGTTGACCACCTTACGATACCCTGCACTCCTTGGTTCTATGATACAGTTACTCAAAACAACACCAATTCTACGGCGTAGAGCTATCTACCATGCTTGTGTGTTCGGAACCTTTAGTTTGTTTTGGACTACGGTTCCTATGCTATTGACAAGCCCGACTTTCCAGTTTTCCCAAAAAGCTGTTGCACTGTTCGCATTTGTTGGGGTATCTGGTGCACTAGCTGCACCAGTGGCTGGCCGACTTGCAGATAGAGGATTGATTCGGCCCGCTACAGGAATTGCGTTAGCCTTGGTAATCATCTCGTTCATTTTACCCCTAATCATTCAAGGCGGTTCTACAGCCGCATTATTAACCTTGGCTGTTTCGGGCATTCTTTTAGACATGGGCGTATCGGCAAATCTAGTCCTTGGGCAGCGTGCTATTTTCTCATTGGGAGCAGAGTTTCGAAGCCGGCTTAACGGATTATATATGGCTATTTTCTTCGCGGGCGGCGCTATAGGTTCAGCTACGGGAGGATGGGCATTCGCCATGGGCGGCTGGAAAGCAGCGTTATTGATTGGAATAGCTTTACCGGTTATTGCTTTGCTTTATTATACGACAGAGAAAAGTGATAACCAGTAACATGCAAGATGAACAACTATGCACGCCAGACTTTATTCGTTAACGTATTTTTCCATCTTCATATTTCAATATAAAAAAATCGCCATGAAAAAGGTGGTTTTTTTCAATTTATACCCTATCTTCACTAATCTTTATTTAACTGTATTAATACTCACTCTCTTCCGCACCAAACAAATCCCGAGATGTGCTCAAAAGCTTTTTGGCTACGTGGCGATCTGCAACTTGGAGTTTGTTTAAGATATTCGTGACATGATTGGCGATAGTTTTCACACTCAATTGAAGTGCTTTTCAAAGGGACTGAGCTTCATTTTGACGATGCGCAGCCTATCGTGAAAGACGGCCGCACGCTTGTCCCCTTCCGCAAACTGTTTGAAACCCTAGGTTTTACGGTGCGATGGGTGGAAGAGGGAGCTGTCCGGAAGGCGATCGGAACGAAGAACGGCCTCTCCATTGAATTGACGATCAATAATACGAATGCAGTCGTAAACGGAAAAGCTGTCGCTCTGGACGTACCTGCTCAAATCATTGACGGTAGTACGATGGTGCCATTGCGCTTCGTGTCAGAGAGCAGCGGCTACCATATTGCTTTCTCCAGCAGCGGCAATGTTTGGACGATTCGGATCGAGGACGCAGCCCCTGGTACGAGTCCGGATCCGGTTCCGACACCAGTTCCGACACCTGAACCAACACCGGTACCAACGCCAGCACCAACACCGGTGCCCGTACCATCTGCAGGGGAAGTTGAACCCTACGTCGTAAAAGGGTATTTACTTAACGAGCATGGCAAACCGATAACGGGAGTTACGATCAATGCGGATAACCTACTGCTTTATGACAGCAACATGCAAGGGGAAACCGACGAGAATGGATTCTATCGGATTGAATTGGCACATGTTCCCGCAACTTGGCGCATGACTACGAGATTCTCCCTCGATTATAACGGCAAGCAACTCGATTTCTGGTTAACGGCTGACGGCGATAAATCGTTCGCCGGGAGCACAGGGGCCATTCGTAATTTTACTTTGAAGGATGTCGTAGGGCATATTGAAATCCATCCCGATTTTTGGTCGATTCCCGATAGCTTGCAGCAATTCGATACGACTGACCTGGAAATTACGCTAACGCCAGTCGGGCCGTTATTTGACGGCAGCGCAGGCCAAACGATAACGAAGTACGCAGAGGCACTCAAGACAGGCGGTCACGGATTGGATAATATACCGCTCGGCCGGTATAAAATGTCGGCCAGATGGATGCCGGAGGGGCACGAGCCAATGCCTATGCTGGTACGCGTCACAGGCACCGGTAAATTTGTCCCGTCTATCGAATTCGATTTTAATAACATACTGGGGGGAGGTTCCATCTTCGTTAACGCACTTGACGCCAAGCTCGATAGTCCTGCCGGAAACTAGTTATTGAACATGCCCAGCCTTTCCTATTTGGAGAGGCTGCCATTATTTTGAGGGATCATTTCCCGAAATTACCTGTGGAAACTTCCCGAAGCAGCAGGAAGATCTACTCTTCAAAACAGGAATACAGGTTTGTTATGTTTATTACAAGAAATCGAAATCAAATGGAGGGAAAAGTATAATGTCTAATTCACGTAATAAAATGCAATCATTGATAATAAGTTCTGTGCTGACTGGAATGCTTTCATTTGCCGGTATCGCGTCTGCTTTTGGTGAGACAACGCCTACTGGCGCTGAAATCAAGGAGTTCAGTCTGCTCGATACGGCCTCTGACGTAGTTGGCGCAGCTGACTTCACGCCAGAGGGGAATAAGGATGGCCACTTCAAGCTGTTGCTGAGTTTAGCACAGAAAACGGTCATTAATGCGGTTGTACTTCGCTCTACGGATGATTACGGCAAGGACAATTATCAAGGAGTGTGGAGAACGAACCGCGATACCACTGGCTGGCTGCTCGGCATTGTCCAGGATAAAACAGTAACAACATCAAGCGGCACCACTCATGAAAGTGAAATCATTAACCCAGGTTTTCGAAAAGATGTAAAGGAGCCAGTCGGTGAGTTCAATGGAGAGCTTACATTCGACTTGTATGCCAGCAACAACGGAACGATTAAGGAAACGCAGTCTTATGTGCTGGAAATCGAGACGCCGCAAGGTACGATTGTTTCCAAGCCGATTAAATACAACAAGCCGATGAAATCGGGAGGGACAGCAGCTTCGCCGACACCGGCACCAACTCCTTCTCAGAATCCGTCATCACCAACACCAACTCCAAGTCCGTCACAGCCGACACCGACGTCTAACCCTACGCCAACGCCAGCACCGACGCCGAGTCCTGCTCCGGCTCCAGTTCCTGCTCCAGTTCCTGCTCCAGCGGATGGATCGAAAGATATTGCGATCCATGTGCTTTTCAAAGGGACTGAGCTTCATTTTGACGATGCGCAGCCTATCGTGAAAGACGGCCGCACGCTTGTCCCATTCCGCAAACTGTTTGAAACCCTAGGTTTTACGGTGCGATGGGTGGAAGAGGGAGCTGTCCGGAAGGCGATTGGAACGAAGAACGGCCTCTCCATTGAATTGATGATAAATAATACGAATGCAGTCGTAAACGGAAAAGCTGTCGCTCTGGACGTACCTGCTCAAATCATTGACGGTAGTACGATGGTGCCATTGCGCTTCGTGTCAGAGAGCAGCGGCTACCATGTTGCTTTCTCCAGCAGCGGCAATGTTTGGACGATTCGGATCGAGGACGCCGCCCCAGGCACGAGTCCGGATCCGGTTCCGACACCAGTTCCGACACCTGAACCAACACCGGTACCAACGCCAGCACCAACACCGACACCGACACCGGTGCCCGTACCATCTGCAGGGGAAGTTGAACCCTACGTCGTAAAAGGGTATTTACTTAACGAGTATGGCAAACCGATAACGGGAGTTACGATCAATGCTGATAACCTACTGCTTTATGATAGCAACATGCAAGGGGAAACCGACGAGAATGGATTTTATCGGATTGAATTGGCACATGTTCCCGCAACTTGGCGCATGACTACGAGATTCTCCCTCGATTATAACGGCAAGCAGCTCGATTTCTGGTTAACGGCTGACGGCGATAAATCGTTCGCCGGGAGCACAGGGGCCATTCGTAATTTTACTTTGAAGGATGTCGTAGGGCATATTGAAATCCATCCCGATTTTTGGTCGATTCCCGATAGCTTGCCGCAATTCGATACGACTGACCTGGAAATTACGCTAACGCCAGTCGGGCCGTTATTTGACGGCAGCGCCGGCCAAACGATAACGAAGTACGCAGAGGCACTCAAGACAGGCGGTCACGGATTGGATAATATACCGCTCGGCCGGTATAAAATGTCGGCCAGATGGATGCCGGAGGGGCACGAGCCAATGCCTATGCTGGTACGCGTCACAGGCACCGGTAAATTTGTCCCGTCTATCGAATTCGATTTTAATAACATACTGGGGGGAGGTTCCATCTTCGTTAACGCACTTGACGCCAAGCTCGATAGTCCTGCCGGAAACTAGTTATTGAACATGCCCAGCCTTTCCTATTTGGAGAGGCTGCCATTATTTTGAGGGATCATTTCCCGAATTATCTATGGAAACTTCCCGAAGCAGCAGGAAGAGCTACTCTTCAAAACAGGAATACAGGTTTGTTATGTTTATTACAAGAAATCGAAATCAAATGGAGGGAAAAGTATAATGTCTAATTCGCGTAATAAAATGCAATCATTGATAATAAGTTCTGTGCTGACTGGAATGCTTTCATTTGCCGGTATCGCGTCTGCTTTTGGTGAGACAACGCCTACTGGCGCTGAAATCAAGGAGTTCAGTTTGCTCGATACGACCTCTGACGTCGTTGGCGCAGCTGACTTCACGCCGGAGGGCAATAAGGATGGCCACTTCAAGCTGTTGCTGAGTTTAGCACAGAAAACGGTCATTAATGCGGTTGTACTTCGCTCTACGGATGATTACGGCAAGGACAATTATCAAGGCGTGTGGAGAACGAACCGCGCCACAACTGGCTGGCTGCTAGGCATTGTCCAGGATAAAACAGTAACAACATCAAGCGGCACCACTCATGAAAGTGAAATCATTAACCCAGGTTTCCGAAAAGATGTAAAGGAGCCAGTCGGTGAGTTCAATGGAGAGCTTACATTCGACTTGTATGCCAGCAACAATGGAACGATTAAGGAGACGCAGTCTTATGTGCTGGAAATCGAGACGCCGCAAGGTACGATTGTTTCCAAGCCGATTAAATACAACAAGCCGATGAAATCGGGAGGGACAGCAACCTCGCCGACACCGGCACCAACACCTTCTCAGAATCCGTCACCACCGCCAACACAAACACCAACTCCAAGTCCGTCACAGCCGACACCGACGTCTAACCCTACGCCAACGCCAGCACCGACGCCGAGTCCTGCTCCGGCTCCAGTTCCTGCTCCAGCGGATGGATCGAAAGATATTGCGATCCATGTGCTTTTCAAAGGGACTGAGCTTCATTTTGACGATGCGCAGCCTATCGTGAAAGACGGCCGCACGCTTGTCCCATTCCGCAAACTGTTTGAAACCCTAGGTTTTACGGTGCGATGGGTGGAAGAGGGAGCTGTCCGGAAGGCGATCGGAACGAAGAACGGCCTCTCCATTGAATTGACGATCAATAATACGAATGCAGTCGTAAACGGAAAAGCTGTCGCCCTGGACGTACCTGCTCAAATCATTGACGGCAGTACGATGGTACCATTGCGCTTCGTGTCAGAGAGCAGCGGCTACCATGTTGCTTTCTCCAGCGGCGGCAATGTTTGGATGATTCGGATCGAGGACGCAGCCCCTGGCACAAGTCCGGATCCGGCGCCGGTTCCGACACCAACGCCGACACCAACACCAACACCAACACCAACACCAACACCAACACCAACACCAACACCAACACCAACACCGACACCTGATCCTACACCGGCTCCCATACCATCTACAGAGGAGGCAGAGCCCTACATCGTTAAAGGCTATGTACGGGACGCGAAGGGTAATCCGATACCGGACGTTGAGATCTATGCGGATAACACTTTGCTTTACGACAGCAACATCCTTGGAGTCACCGATGAATCAGGACACTATCGGATTGAATTACCACAAATCGCAACAACCTATCGAATGGGCGGTAACATCACCAAAGAGTTTAACGGCAAGAGCTTTACCTTCCATTTGGATGCTGACGTCAACCGTCCGCTTGCGGGAAGCACAGGAGCTGTCCGAGATTTTACTTGGAAGAAATTCGATGGTCTAATTTATATTTACAACAATTTTTCAAACTTCGATGAGAGCCTGCCAGAGTTCAATATGAGTGATCTTGAAATAACGCTCACGCCAGTTGGTCCATTGCTTGACGGGAGCACAGGCCAAACGTTGATTAAACGCGGCGGCCCGATCTCAAACGGCTCGGGTGTCGATCAAGTACCAATCGGCCGATACAAGGCGACCGCCAGATGGTTGCCCGAAGGACACGAACCAATGCCCATGCAGATTAGTGTTAATAGCGGAAAATATGCTGAATCTGCCGAATTCGAATTTGACATATCCAGAACCACTTCTTACTATATAAGCGAGCTTGTAGTTAAGCTTCCTTAGCATTTGCTGCATCTGTTCAGTAAACTCCAATGGGAGGCTGCCGGCACAATAGGCAGCCTTTCAAAATAAAGAACCGTCTTCCAAACTATTAATTGGAAGGCGGTTCTTCTATTTGCATGAACTCAAAAGAGTATCGTCCAGCCTGGTTTCACTTGCTGCTTCGTATAGGAGACACCGGTGACTTTTAAGCCGTTACGGTCGAGTAGCGTAATAATATCACCTTTGTCTCGGAAAAATGCAGGTTCAGTTATTGGAATGGACATAAACTGTCCGGGTTCAATGATGCCTTGAATCTTGTATTTTTGCTTAGCCTTGTTTGCGATTATCCACCCTGTCAAGTCTATGGCCCGGTTGGAAGCATTTAGCAGTGTGACCGTTTCGTAATTGCCGTCTTCAGTCAGCACGACGGCCCCTGCGATTCGAATGCTGTCGTCTTCCACCTTATCTGGCGTTGAGTCGGTATTAGGTTCTTCTTCCTCCGCAGGGCCAGTGATTGTGTGTCCCGAATTATCGTCGGTATGCCATGACTGGGACTGAAAAGCGAGGAATACGGCGATCCACCTGTCCTCCGATGGGAAGTGAATCAGCAGCCCACCGTCCTGGTAGACACCGTCGTCTTTCGTAAATGTGCCACTGTTACCTTGATTCATATGAATATCGTGAATGCCGTTGCCGGGTTTAAATCCAAAAATTTTGTCCGCCTTGCCATGTTCAGGACCCCATCTTTCACCGAATGCATACAGAACGGCATCATCTGTTTCCATCGCGCGTCTGATGTAGAAGTCAAGCTTCTCATTCAGATCGTTGTCTCTTCCCGGTATGTTGAAGGCAAGTGGTAGCATGTTGCGGCGATCGAATAGATTGCTACGAATGTAATCGAGTGCCTGTCCGTCTGGCTTGCTTGCAAGCGGTGAAAAACCAAATGGCATAGCAGACAATTCGGCCGTCATGACATGCTGAAAATGATCAATCGTACAGTACAACAGCTCGGATGGACTCATCTGCGACTTGACATTGATCGCTATGCGGAAGTGTTCGTTATTTGCGCTAGCATGCACCTGATAATGCGGGTTCTCGTTTGTACCGAGACGTCGGTCGTGTGCTTTGCATTTGAGCAATCCGTAGGGATGGATGGGCATAATGTTCCTCCTTCAATCCGGACTAGAAAACGTCCGTTGTTCACTCCATTAACCTTTCCGCATAAGGAGAATAATTCCTCTTTCTATTCATTGTAATTTTTTGTAAATCGTGTTTCACATACAAAAAACACAAAAAAATCGGATGTCGGAGAGGATACTGGATAGGATACTCCTCCTATCATTTTCACCGAATCTTTCAATCCATTACACGAAACACCGTCAACGGCTCTGTTCGCAGTGATTGCGAAAGAGCCGTACTTAAATAGATTCTATTGCTGTGAATAATGCGGGATTAACTCTCCTAGTGGAGAAATTGCAGTGTACGGTTCATTCCGGACTGCGAGAATGATTATCTTGCCGAGGAAGTTTCTTTGAATTCGCAAGCTTTATGTGTGCCATCGCAAAATGGCTGTGTTTTTGTGTGTCCACACCGGCAGACGGCTATCGTATCGCTGGTTTGAAAAGCGTTTCCGCTTCCGTCAACGAGTTCGAAGTTCCCTTGAATGACAAAAGGTCCATCATCGTACTTTGTAATTTTTACTTTAGACATGTAAACTTTCACCTCCTTTTCGAGATATCTTCCAAACTTGTTTGGGCGAATTTGAGCTGGTTACAGCTACTTGCAAACAGACGACCAACAGCAGCAGATCGAACTCATAGCCAGTTGCTGCATTCGATATGAAACCGGTGGTGAGCTTCACCTTAAACAAAGCGATCAGAAGAATTAGACTAAATAGGAAGGCTAAATAACGTGTGCCGATTCCAATAATCATGATGATGCCTCCGAGCAGTTCGATCCATGGGAGTACATGAGCGAATAATGTTGCCATTGGAAATCCCTGACCATCCAACCATTCCGACAAATTGGTATAACCCCATAGTAATTTGAATCTTCCATGCATGAAAAAAATGACCCCAGTCAATAAGCGCAGAACGGTGTTGGCGTAAAAATGCATGTTATGCATCGCGGCATCATACTCCTTTGAAAATAATGTTTCGAAATCAACAGTTGACTACACAACTAAAATAACACCTATTAGTTGCGCAGTCAACAAATATTTTGTTGATCGCACAACAAAAATGGTTTATATTGTTTTTAACGAATGGAGGATGGACGATGGAACGGTTATCGGAAAAAGAGTTGGCCGCATGGCGGTTGTTTATTAAGGCACATGCCAAAATAATTGAAAGTATCGAGCAGGATTTGGCTGCACAGAAGAAAGTCCCGTTAACCACTTACGATGTTCTGATCGCTTTGTTTGAGGCGCCCGACCGCAGGCTTCGCTTTATAGAATTAAATCGGAAGGTGGTCTTGAGTAAAAGCGGTTTAACGCGGCTGATTGACCGACTGGAACGTGATGGATTGATTCAAAGAGAAAAAAGCGAAGAAGACCGGCGGGGATCATATGCTGTTCTCACTAATGAAGGGGAAAAGCAGTTGCGTAAAGCATGGCCTGTTTATGCAATGGGGATCAAGCAGTATTTTGCCGAACCTTTATCCGATGGGGAGATTCAAGATCTTACACGTTCTCTTGAAGTGATATATAAAGGGTTGCAATCTTCGTAGGACAAGGAGGGAAAAATCAGCATCGTTTCGAAAGAGGAGTGCAAACGCCTCTGAGCCGAGTGTTCTGGGGGCTGGCAATGTTGCGATGGCACGGGCAGTAGCCCACTCCTATATTAAATTATGGGAAGCGATTACTGGCGAAAGTCAGCGTTGTGTTCGCCGCGCTGGAGTCCGGTCGTACTGGGTCAACCTGTAAATGTCCAGGACATTATTCAAGGTAAAAAGCATGCCTATAAAGATACGATACTGGAAGAAATGAAAGAGTTTAACACACCCTGCAAACCCAACGCCAACTTATGGTAAATTTTACAGCTTCAGTAATAGGGTGTTTTTCTCACCTTATTATTGTTTCGGTATATTGTGCAATCGATAAGTACAAAGGATACACCTCTTGTGCAGTCTTTCTCTAGAAAGTAGGCTAGACATTCCACAATCGCTTTTCCTCATTCTGTTTTATTCCGCCACTGGATCTTCTCCTGCTTTTTTCACGTGCTCCACATCAAACTTTTTCTTTCATGCAATTTGACCCGATCTCCAGAGTTGATCTTAACGGAACGACAAGCCTCTAAATTGGTTGAAATAAGCTGATTCAGAGGTTTATATCTTAGAGGCAAGTGAAGGGGAATTGCTTTCTAAGATTCAAAATATGTAATCCAAAAAATCAGTGTCCAATACTGGAAAATGGTATATACTACATTGACAGCATGCTGTCAAATTGGTATGATGCAATCATGAATACAATAGACAAACCAGAGGATTCACTAAGCAGATTTTCACTGAGTATATTCCACATTAATGGGTTACTAATGCGTTCCGGGGACATTATCACGCGTTCAATTGATCAAAGCAGTGCCAAGTGGCAGGTTCTTGGTCGCGTTGGATATAAACCCCAAACGGTGGCAAAGATCGCTCGTGATATGGGACATGCACGTCAGAGCGTGCAACGTGTTGCGGACGTATTAGTAAATGAAGGTCTGGCTATCTATAAGGACCACCAGACCGATCGACGCACAAAGCTGGTTGAACTTACTCCGAAAGGTGCAGAAGTACTGGGTGCTATTCACGAACAATATGCTGAATGGAACCGGCATCTAATTACCAAAATCGACCCAGAGCAATTGGATAAGATAGCAGATGCTCTTGAGAATGTCGGGCGAATTCTGGAGAAGGAGGTAAATTTCTTTAGTAATGGGAATTGGCAAAGTAGTCATACGGGAGAAATAAATGATGATGACAATAAGTGATTGTTGATGGTTAAAAGGAGTCGTAAATAAATCAATTTGGAGGTGTAGCAGTATGCAGCGTTTATTTATTTGGGTCGAAATTCCCGTAGGTAACATGGAACGAGCCAAAACGTTTTACGAGCAGCTTTTTCAGATTGAAATGCCAAAAATGGCGATGGGGGATAATGTTTATGCGTTTTTCCCTGTTCAGGAGCAGTTTAATGGAGGGGCTCTGGTTCTGGGTCCGAATCACAAGCCAGCAGCAGATGGCATCACTGTGTATTTGGATGGAAGCCCCGATCTATCGACAATTCTGTCACGGGTTAACGAGGCGGGTGGAAAGGTTATCATGGAGAAGACGTATACTGGCGAAAATGCCGGCTATTTGGGGATGTTTCTAGATTCTGAGGGAAATCGCATCGGACTACAGCATTTGTGAACTCCATGAAAACTATATATGACCAACTGCATACAGCGGAAATACTGAATCGTATCGAGCATTTAAGTCTAAATTCGAAACCACAATGGGGAACAATGAATGCTGCTCAAATGCTCTCTCACTGCTCAGCGTTTCAAGACATCGCAATGGGAAATTCCTTTCCCCCTCGAGATTTGCTAGGAAGGTTAATAGGAAGGTTTGTAAAACCTATTTTTTATAATGACAAGCTGCCACCAATCAATATGTCAACAATTCCGACCATACTTATTTTAGATGACAAAGATTTTGAGACAGAAAAAGAAATACTGAAACAAAAGATTTTAAATTTCCAAAGTAACGGTCCGGAGAAATGTTCAACTCATCCGCATCCTTTTTTTGGCAAATTCACTCCTGAGCAGTGGGGTATAGGAATTTATAAACATCTAGACCATCATTTAAGACAATTTGGTGTTTAGTACTTTTTCGCAATGATGAAAAACTGAATTATGATCATGAAGCTTCGGTATTATCATACTGAGGCTTTTTAGCATATTGAGTTTAAAAATGTTGTTGACATGACACCAAATGGTGACCTATAATAAAAGTGTCACTAAATGGTGTCCAATTAGGGGTTAGTCATTTGAAAAGCTTAGACCCTGAATAAGTTTCACTTGAAACAATGATGAGGAGGAAATAAAATGAGTAAGATTATCGGTGCGGAAATAACCGCGAAAGTAGCAACCCAGCCCCGAGGAAAAATGATGGCTTATTGGTCAGTCACATTACTACTCGCAGCAGCTATTACGTTAAGTGGTATTGGGCAACTAATGCGATATGGGGGAAATATCGATTTAGTGACCAAGATTGGTTTCCCATTATATGTCACGAACATTCTCGGGAGTTGGAAATTACTTGGAGTCATTGCTATCGTCGTACCAGGTTTTCCCCGGCTTAAAGAATGGGCTTATGCTGGTCTCTTCTTTTTAATGACTGGTGCGGCTTTATCTCATGCGTTTGCTAACGATTATGGTGATTATGGGTTTCATATTATCCTTCCGCTTTCATACGCGGCACTAACAATCGCCTCGTGGGCGCTTCGTCCGAAGAGCCGCATGCTTTAAGGAAGTGGAGAAATACGGCGGTCCCTTCTTACACCATAGATGTCTAATACAGAAAATAATATTAGGAGGGGACGTTGTGAGCGAGAACAACCAGTTGCGGGATGTGTTTGACGCGATTGCAGATCCAACTAGGCGCAGACTGATTCGTCTGTTAGCAGATGCAGAGGAGATTCCGCTTCATGAGTTAACGGCACAGTTTCAAATGGGCCGCACAGCGGTATCCAAGCATTTGACAATCCTTAAAGAGGCCGGACTGGTACTTGACCGAAAAGTCGGCAGAGAAACACGATTTAGGCTAAATGCCTCTCCACTCCGAGAAATTCAAGATTGGGCGGCTTTCTACAGCAAGTTCTGGAGTACGAATATGTTGCGTTTGAACCAACTATTAGAGGAGGAAGAAGAATGAGTTTAACATTATCCCTGGATTTTCAGTACACGACATCGATCGAGAAACTTTGGTCAGCCTTAACCGATTCAAGCAAGCTTGCCAAGTGGGTGGCCAACATCCATACCGGTCAGGCGATGGATAATGATTTTAAGCCCGTCGTTGGACACTGTTTTCAGTTTCGCACTCAGCCGACCGAATGGTGGGATGGAATTATTGACGGCGAAGTGCTTATCGTGGAAGCACCAAACCAGATATCCTATACCTGGGTCAGTGGAGGGGAGAAGCACACGGTTACATGGACGCTGCAGGATTTAGGGGACGGAAAGGTTAACCTTCATCTCGAACAAACCGGAATTTCAAATGAACAAGCACTGGGTGGAGCTAAGTATGGTTGGAGTAATTGGTGCGGCGCGCTTGAAAAGGTGTTGGAACTATAACCGTATTCGGTGCAAAACATCTCCATCCACAATGCTAAATTATTGGAGAATGATAGTTGAATAAAGCACTGTGGCAGCTGGTCAGCACGATCGGCTGCTTTTTCAATAGATAGGAAATTATGAAGAGGAGTGTTCCTTGATGATAAATCGTAAATTGAATCCAAAGGTTGATGCATTTTTGAGTAGAGCCACACAGTGGTACGAAGCATATGAGAAGTTGAGGAATATCGTTCTTGATTGTGAGCTGACCGAAGAATTTAAATGGATGCATCCTTGTTACACGTTTCAGAATAAAAACATAGTTTTAATACATGGATTTAAAGAATACTGTGCGCTTCTGTTTCACAAAGGTGCCTTGTTACAGGATGCCCACGGTATTCTAATTCAACAAACGGAGAATGTTCAGGCGGCGCGCCAGATTCGGTTCACCGATGTTCAGGAAATAGTTGAAATGGAAACCATCTTGAAAGCCTACATTCATGAAGCCATTGAAGTTGAAAAAGCCGGGTTGGAAGTGAATTTTAAAAAGAGTACAGAATTCATAATTCCTGAAGAATTTCAAAATAAATGCGATGAAATCCCTGCCTTGAAAACAGCTTTCGAAGCATTGACGCCGGGACGGCAAAGAGCATACATTCTTTATTTTTCTGAACCCAAACAATCCAAAACTCGAGAGTCAAGGGTTGAAAAATGTATGCAGCAAATTCTGGGTGGAAAAGGATTAAATGATTAGTATATTCAATGAAAAAATGAGAAGTAATTAATAATCCTTTTCAATAAAGGGTGGGAATTGGAGGGCACGCAACGACATCAATTATTCTTGGATCAATGCCATAAAACATCCAAAACGCTCCATTCCACCTATATCCCGACACTTCACCGTACTCAACACGAGTCGGATAAAACCAGAAATTGTCTCCATTCAGAAGCCATACATAGGTGTATTCATATAAACAGTCAACAACATAGGATACCTCAGGTTTTGGGGGGATGAATGCAGGTGGAGGAGATTGCGGTTGTCTCATGTACATTTGCGTTTGCGGGATAAAAAACATTGAATTCCACTTCCTTTAAGGAATTTATTTTAAATCGTATTTCATGCTATGTGGGTTAATAACTATTTGACTGTACAGGTGCCTAAGAAAATAACTGGCGATTGCCTCTATGGCATATATACAAGCAAGCGATATGTACCGTACGTATAATTATACCGTAGTGAAAAATGACTGAAGGGAATGAGTCAACATGAGCGGAGTAGGTTATGGACGTTCAAGTGCATTTATCTTGGTTCTTTTTATTCTTTTGGTAATCATCACGTCATCTTTTGTAATTTAATATTCCTTAATCCAATAAGAAAAGACGGAAGCCAACATTGGCCGCCGTCTTTCTTGTGTTATGATTTCATTTAACAGGAGGAGTGAGCTGGGAATGAAAACTTTACAGCAGCGTAAAAGAAAGTACGGACGCGTGAAAGTCGGGCAAAAAGTCATTCCTACATTATCGCCCTCTATCTCTTCGCAAGTTAAAGAGAACTTAGAAACACCAGTATGTGTAGTGCTCAAGAACGGTTCTCTGTATTACGGAGTTCTAAACGAATTACAAGGCGACCAAGTTATTCTTCAAGGCTTCAAGGGAAATCGGAAGCTCCCCCGAAATAAAGTCAAAGCTAAAGCACAAATATCCAATTTAGGAGGTTTGGGAAGCTTACTTGGCGGAGGCGGATTAGGAAGCATGCTTGGCCTTCTTGGTGGAGGAGGCTCTGGCGGATTACTGGGTGGTCTTGGTAAAGGTGGTGCTGCAACAGGCGCTGCTGGGGGTGGAGGTTTCTTTGGTAACATTGGCAGCTTTTTTAAGCTGGGGATGGGAGTCATTTCATTTATCATGCCATTGATGAAAAATTTTTCGATTTGAGTTAAAAAAGGCTTCTCCTACCCAGCACATTGAAGTGAATAGGCGCCACTCTATTGAGTGAACGCCTATATCGGGTACGATAGTGAATGGGTCAGCTCCGAGTTGCTGATATTGCCGCAACACCTGTTCTTACCGATTGAACAATGGGATATCGCTGCATAGCCTCTAAAAACCACTGTACATCATGCATATCTCCCGACATTTCAACGATGCAGGTGTCATCCTCCAAATGGTTCATTTTCCCTCCGAATGACCCTGTGAGTTGGGCCAACTCGAGACAGTCCATATCTCCGGTTTCAATTTTTAACAAAACAAGTTCACGTTCATAGGGCTGTTCAATGGGTTCAACTTGGATAACATCAATGAGTTTATTCACTTGATGAATCATTTGCTGCATAACATGTCTATCGCCATACGTACGAATTGTCATTCTGGAAAGGCCGGCTTGCTCAGATCCGCCAACCGTAATGCTTGCGATGTTAAATCCACGTTTGGAGAAGAGCATGCAAATTCTTTGCAAAACACCAGGATGATCTTGAACGAGTAAGGAAAGTAAAAAGGACTGCTGCATGTCATTTCACCTCCACAATCATGTCATTTAACGTATGACCGGCCTTAATCATGGGTAGCACAAGCTCATTCTTATCGACAATAAAATCGATTAGAACGGGTCCCGGGTGTGCCAGAGCTTCTTTCCATACAAGCTGGGCTTCTTGTTCCTCTGCCGCTCTTAACCCTTTAACTCCATAGGCTTCTGCCAATAGGACAAAATCCGGGCTGCCTGATAAATCGATATGGCTGAAGCGGCTCTCATAAATCATTTCCTGCCATTGTCGGATCATACCCAGCGTTTGATTATTAATGACCACGATTTTCACGGGGAGTTGATGAATTGCGCATATCGCAAGTTCTTGAGCGCACATTTGCATCCCCCCATCTCCATTAATCGAAATGATAAGCTTATCCGGATGGCCAACTTGAGCACCAATAGCGGCAGGGAAGCCAAAACCCATTGTGCCTAAGCCGCCAGAAGTAAGCAAAGATCGGGGATTTTGAAACTGATAAAATTGCGCTGTCCACATCTGATGCTGTCCGACGTCTGTCGTCACGATAGCGTTACCTTGCGAACTTTCTGAGATCATTTCAATGATATATTGCGGTTTTAAGTGATCGCCATCCTTTTGATAGCTGAGGGGATGGTTCTTTTTGAGTTCCAGTAATTTATGAACCCATTGCTCAATATTCATGGAAGTGACGACTTGTTTATTCAGTTGGGCAAGCACTTCCTTAACATTGCCTACAATCGCAATGTCCACAGCTACGTTCTTATTAAGCTCTGCGGCATCAATATCAACATGCACAATCTTTGCATGTGGCGCGAATCCGTCCAGCCTCATTGTCACACGGTCATCAAATCTGGCGCCTAGCGAAATCAAGAGATCGGTCTCAATTAGCGCCCGGTTCGCCGCTACAGTTCCGTGCATGCCCGGCATGCCTAACCACAACGGATGGGCACTCGGGAACCCGCCGATTCCCATAAGCGTAGTCGTAATGGGGATTCCGCTTCTCTGAACAAAGGTAAGCAGTTCTTCACTTGCATCACCTTGAACAATGCCTCCTCCTGCCAAGATTACGGGACAATCGGCAAGCTCAATTGCTTTAAGCAATTGATTAATGCCGTGAATATTCGGAAGATGATGAGGTTCATATCCTTTCACTTCCACCCGGTCGGGATAAAGGAATAACGTCCGCTCTGCCGACACATCCTTGGGAATATCAATTAGAACGGGACCTTTTCGACCTGTTGCAGCCAAATAGAAAGCCTCCCGGATTGTACGTGCTAATTGATCGATTTGACGCACCTGATAGCTATGCTTCACGATAGGCATCGTAATACCGATAATATCCGTCTCCTGAAAAGCATCCGTGCCGAGCTGCTCAGTTGGCACATTGCCAGTAATGACGACGAGAGGCACGGAGTCCATGTGTGCGGTAGCGATTCCAGTCACTAAGTTGGTTGCTCCGGGACCTGAAGTTGCCAAACAAACGCCTACCTTGCCTGTTGAACGAGCATATCCGTCAGCAGCATGGATGGCGCCCTGTTCGTGCCTTGTAAGCAAATGACGAAAGTGCGGATTGTCATGCATGGCATCATAAATATAAAGCACAGCTCCTCCCGGGTGTCCGAATACGCAGTCTACTTCCTCCAGCAGCAAAGTTCTAAGTAAAATTTCCGAACCGGATAATATTTCAGGTTTTATCAATGATTGACGCCAGCTATCGTTCGTCTTATAGGTATCGCTGTAACGATTTTTCATGGGGCCCCTCCTGCATGCTGTATTTTTTGCAGTATAGCAAGAGAGTAGTAGGAGCGGCTATTATACCAGAGTATAAAAAGGATATAAGTAATTTCCTTTTTTGCGTTGATTACCTTAGTTCATGTTTTGCTTCATAAACTTTCCGACCAGTAGTGCGCGGTTTTTCACGTCGACTTTTTCAAAGATGCTGGAAAGGTGCTTTTTAACCGTCACTTCACTAATAAAAAGTTGCTTGCCGATCTCCGCGTTCGAACATCCTGCGACCACTAGATCTGCCACTTGCTGCTCTCGTTGTGTCAGTTTCCATGAAGTCCAAAGCAGCTCCTGTGGTTTTTCCGATGGAGCCTTTTCATTAGCAGGAGTCCATTCTATTCCTGACTGGCGCAATAAGCGGGAAAGAAAGCTTTTCAACCCGTCTTCCCGAGTGTCAACGATAAAATAGGGAGTCGGGGTTTTGCCATCGTAATGGCAATGCGTCACTCCCGGGACCTCTTCAAAACCAGAGTTGAGAAACACCTGCTGAACCGCTTCAACGGATGGAGGAGAGATGACGAAGATCCCTCCGGCACACATATACGAATTGGTCAATTTCATCCCTTCCGCAATATAGGTGGGATTGGTTTGGTCCGAATAGTTCAATGAGCGCATAAACCATCCCGCAGGCCGATCGGGCGGTGTTTCCAGTTTGCTGCGCTCGGAAGGAGCCAGATGGGTAAGAAAAGGGTGGAAAACGGGATCTTTCTCTAAGCGGGAGAGGGTGCCCTCGTGAAGAGGTATGAGCACAGCGATCGCTACCGCCTCCCCTTCTTCCGAGCGCAGGAGCTGTACGCTTCGAGAATCCATCTCATGAAAAGCGTGGAGATCCACGTCTCGAATCATAAACGTCGATTCCTCTGCGGTTAAATCGAACTGAATCTCCATGCCCGAATCCGGATCCATTTTGTTTAAAGAAAAACTTCTTCCTGAACGAATTCGGGCTTCCACATATGCCTGAGCCTCAGACAAGGTGGAATCGGTCAGCGGCTCCCAATAAAACTTTTCGTTAACGGCCATATGTTTCATCGCTCGCAAAGAATAGTCTTCCACATAATGAAAGAGCTCCATTACTTCCCAGGAAGCATTTATTTTCCGCGACTTGTCAAGGATGGCATTGGCGTAGTAAAAGGCGCACCGCTCAATTAAATAACGGTAGTAATCAGGTGTCCGCTCTCTCAAAAGGCGACATGTCGCTTCTCGCATCAAATCGTGAATCGTCCAGCCTCTTTCGGATTGTTGAACAAAGGATAAGCCCGTCAGGCTCTCAAAAAGATCGGTGTCAACCTCATCATTCAAGAGGTAGGAGAGCATTTCCTGGTTGAATTGACGCAGCATTGACGCAGCTTCTACCAATCTTCGCAAATCCTTGTTTGGTACTTCTTTTAGCCATAGAGCAGCGAGTTCAAGAAACCAGTTAATCCCGGCTTCACGAACTGATTGATCAAGGGGCAACTGAATGGCAACCGTTAAGGACAAGGCGAGCGGATGACCTTTGGACTGGTACCATATACGCTCCATTCGTTCCTCCTGGTTGATTCCGCAGCGGCGTAAATAATCGAGGGAGTCCTCTCGATTTAAGTGTTCGACCGGGAGAGGAAGAATTCTTTCTCTCCAGGAAGGAGAGACGAGCCATGACCCTTTCAAGGGATGGCGCCCCGCTATCAGGACGAGCACATTGTCCGGGAGCCATTTCAACAAATGTTCCCGCAACCATGGGTCCAATCCTGTCAATTCTTCAAATGTATCAAAGGCGAGAATCACCTTCTGATATGCAGCAAGCTCATACATGGCACTTACGGTGGCTTCGAGAAGCGTCTGCGGATCACTCACCATGGCGGCGCCTTTTATCTGTTGATGCAGCGCTTTTAACAAATCATGTCCTGTAGGGCTGCAGTCTCTGCTATCTAGCAATATGTAATAAGCACCCTTTTGCCGAGCAAGCAGGCGAAATACCTGCAGAAGGGTGCTTTTGCCGACGCCTCCGGTACCATAAAGATTCCAGATGTTTTTACCATGAAAACCATGGTCATCCAAAAAATGCGAAAACAAAGAGATTTCGTGATGACGGCCAACAATAAAATTATATTCCCGAACATCAAAAGCATTGATTTCCTCGAACAAATTTCCCACCCTCTGACATGGAACCACCGAATATATACAACTTAAGTATACCATCGATTACGACTTCCGTGTAATTCACATGGGGAGATGTCCCATGCTGGATGTGTATATGAAGTACGAGCAGGAAACGGCTGCACAGGATGTTTGTACGTCAAATTGTTGAACGAGGCGGCGAAGCTATCTCTTTCAAGGCGGAGGGAACGATAGTCTATTGCCGTTTACCAACCCAATAAACAAGCCCATTCGAACCATCTACAGTGACTTGATCTCCATCTTTTAATATGGATGTTGCCACCTTTGTCCCGACTACCGCTGGAAGTTTATATTCCCTGGCAATGATACTGGCGTGTGACAGGATTCCACCGGCATCGGTAATGAGGGCACCAGCGGGTGGAAATAGAACAGTCCAAGGCGAGGTCATTGTTTTACGGATCGGTCTGGTCATGGGGCTCCAACGGTTCGGGTCAGCTTGGACTTGGTGACTCGAATTGTAGGAGCCCCGGTTAAGCGGATTCGTGGCATCGTTCTAACGTGACACGATAGTGAAGAAGCTTGCCTCGCGGCAACTCCTTTTTACAAAGCGTCTACACAATCTGCAGTCGGCAAACAAACGGCTCAGTTCGCAGTGGTTGCGACAGAGCCGTACTTGGATAGATTCTATTGCTGTAAATAATGCTGGATTAACTCTCCTAGCGGAGAAAACGGTGCGGTTCATTCCGGACTACGAGGAATGATTATCTTGCCGAGGAAGTTTCTTTGAATTCGCATGCTTTATGTGTGCCATCGCAAAATGGCTGCGTTTTTGTGTTTCCACACCGGCATACGGCTATCGTATCGCTGGTTTGAAAAGCGTTTCCGCTTCCGTCAACCAGTTCGAAGTTCCCTTGAATGACAAAAGGTCCATCATCGTACTTTGTAATTTTTACTTTAGACATGTAAACTTTCACCTCCTTTTCGAGATATCCTCCAAACTTGCTTGAGCGAATTTGAGCTGGTCACCGCTACTTGCAAACAGACGACCAACAGCAGCAGATCGAACTCATAGCCAGTTGCTGTATTCGATATGAAACCGGTGGTGAGCTTCACCTTAAACAAAGCGATCAGAAGAATTAGACTAAATACGAAGGCTAAATAACGTGTACCGATTCCAATAATCATGATGATGCCTCCGAGCAGTTCGATCCATGGGAGTACATGAGCAAAAAATGTTGCCATTGGAAATCCCTGACCATCCAACCATTCCGACAAATTGGTATAACCCCATAGTAATTTGAATCTTCCATGCATGAAAAAAGTGACTCCAGTCAATAAGCGCAGAACGGTGTTGGCGTAAAAATTCATATTATGCAATGCGGCATCATACTCCTTTGGAAATAATGTTTCGGAATCAACAGTTGACTACACAACTAAAATAACATCAATTAGTTGCACAGTCAACAAATATTTTGTTGATCGTACAACAAAAATGGTTTATATTGTTTTTAAGAAATGGAGGATGGACGATGGAACGGTTATCGGAAAAAGAGTTGGCCGCTTGGCGGTTGTTTATTAAGGCACATGCCAAAATAATTGAAAGTATCGAGCAGGATTTGGCTGAACAGAAGAAAGTCCCGTTAACCACTTACGATGTTCTGATCGCTTTGTTTGAGGCGCCCGACCACAGGCTTCGCTTTATAGAATTAAATCGGAAGGTGGTCTTGAGTAAAAGCGGTTTAACACGGCTGATTGACCGACTGGAACGCGATGGACTGATTCAAAGAGAAAAAAGCGAAGAAGACCGACGGGGATCCAATGCTGTTCTCACTAATGAAGGGGAAAAGCAGTTGCGTAAAGCATGGCCTGTTTATGCAATGGGGATCAAGCAGTATTTTGCCGAACCTTTATCCGATGGGGAGGTTCAAGATCTTACACGTTCTCTTGAAGTGATATATAAAGGGTTGCAATCTTCGTAGGATACAATTTCTCATCTTCCAAATAGATCAAGGCATCAAAAAATCCATTCCACTGCCGAACGACAGCAAATAATATGAGCACAGCGATAATAGGCTTCGACAAAGGAATAACAATACGCCAAATCATTTCCTGCCATTGTCGGATCATACCCAGGGTTTGATTTATAGCAAGAGAGTAGAAGGAGCGGCTATTATACCAGAGTATAATAAGGATATACGTCAAGTAATTTCCAGATGTATACTGAGCTTAGCTGGTTAAAAATGAAGTAATAAGGTGAACTGAATGGACATCCAATTACATGAAACCTGGGCTGACCGCAAAGAAGCACTTGAAGCATCCTACTTTGTGGGCAGAACAACAGAGTTGGCGTTAATTTCAAAATGGCATAATGAAACTTACAAACATACACCTATATTAAATGTCAACGGCCCAGCCGGTAGCGGCAAAACGAGTCTAGTTCAAATGGCATTGAAAAATGCGAAATCCGAAGGTTTCTTAGTGCATTCCCTTGATTGCAGGAGCATTGCAGATATATCAGAATTGAGACATTCACTTACCCAATTCCCGTTGAATTCGCAGAATAGGCATGGACAAGCGATCTTGTTCTTCGATCACTTTGAAGAAAGCGGTCTGTGGGAGAATTGGTTTCGGGAAACATGGCTGCCCCAGATTCCCACCTCCATTCGTGTTATCATTGCTAGCCGCAGTCGGCTTGACGGCCCCTGGCGGATTCAAGCGGTGTGGAAACATTCCGTTTATTTGCTTTCGCTTCCTTTGCTTAGTTTTACAAACATAGCTGAATACGCAAAGAAACATCATATAACGGAAACTTACCATATCGAAAAACTATGGATCATTTCAAAAGGACACCCGCTAACTCTTTCATTAAGCACAGAACTGGTGTTAACTTCCAAGTTTGATAACAGCGTGTTCGAGACGGAAACTTTTCAGGCCGTGCTAAGCAATTGGTTGAAAGAAGTTCCGGATGAAGATATGAGGAAGTTGTTGGAAGCCGCTTGCGTACTGCGCTCATTTGATCAGGATAAGTTGACAGCTCTCCTTGCTTCGGAAGTAACATCAGCGATGTTTGAACGGTTGCTTTGTCTTACCTTTGTCATCAAGACTGATGACGGTTGGGGCGTCCATGAGTCGATTCGTGATTTGATTCGTCTTGCTTTGAAGGCTAGAAGTCCGGATCGGTTCGAGGCATTTGAGAGAAAAGCGGCTATTTATTATAAAAGTAAGCTCCTAAATCCACCCGCTGGACAGCGTGCCTATCGGGTTCTGGGGGATATCCTCTATCACACAGGCAATCCTTTGATTCGTGCTCACTATCATTGCTCCCGCACATCTTCTCATTCACTCGTGAGGGTTACGGAAGAATCTGTCCATGAGCTGCAATCTTACCTGTTACGCAGGAAGGCACACGCCAAGAATTATGTTATATCCTGCGGAGAAAATGACACCGGTCATGTTTTCCATTATCAAATTTCACGTGAGGAAAGCATGCTCGGATTGCCCGAAGAGGAAGAACTTATCGAACTGCTTACCATTGGGGCGGAATTATTGCTTCTGATGAAAGACGACGGTGCAATAGCAGGGTTTAGTGCTTCCGTTCCTCTGACTGACAATGCCCGCCTTTATTTAATGAACAACTCGTATTCAAGCGCATATTTTGCAAAATTGACTGAATCTGAATGGTATCACCTTCAGCGGACAGGAGGATGGTTTATCCGCATCATAGATATAGAGGATCCCTCAGACGAATCCCTTCGTCATGATTCCTTTCGTATGAAACTATCGTACATTCAGCCTGACGCTATGATCATCGCTAGCCCTCTACCACTTCCTTTTTATGAAGATGCTCTGTTAAATTTGGGGTTCGTTGAAGTTGATCATATTCAGCAATTAGGTTACGGCGAAGGACGTCCAGCATCCTTTTATCAATTGGATTTACGAGGGAAACAGAATGAGGACTTCATTAACAAACTGGTTACATGGGATGCTGTACAGCAGTACACAGAACTTCATTCTATGGGGGAAAACTTAACTAAACAAGAAACTAAAATAGCCGAAATGCTTTTGAAGGGATTTTCTAATGAGGAAATGGCTGCACAATTGTTTGTTAGTGTCATAACAGTTAAGAAGCACCTTAGCGCTATTTACCGTAAAACGAATGTGCAAAATCGAGTTCAATTTCTGGCGAAACGATTGCGTTTATCCTAACATTTTATTGAAATTTTATGTGACTCTTACCCGTTGTTCTTTTACAACCGGTAGGAGTTTTTTTACATAAATTCCTTGGCGTAGTATCCCTTAGGATCCTAAAAGTACCCTTAGGGATAATATCGTTCTTGGACTTAAGCTGTCATACTTGGTTTTGCAATTCCCCCGGAGTTGAACGAATACAGTTGCAGTCTGTGCACTCTGGGAGATTACGATGGTAAAAGAGAAAGCATGGGAGGAATAGTTACGATGATCAATTTGCGAGGAAAAATACGATCCGCAGCAACGAGCTCGGTGCTGGCAGGAATGCTTGCTTTTGCAGGTATCGCATCTGCTTTTGGAGAGACGCCGCCGGCAGGTGCGGAAATTAAGGAGTTCAGTCTGGTGGATACGGCAACTGATGTTGTGGGTGCGGCAGACTTCACGCCGGAGGGCAACAAGGACGGCCACTTCAAGCTGTTGCTGAAGCTCGCGCAGAAGACTGTCATTAAGGCTGTTGTACTGCGATCAACGGATGATTACGGCAAAGATAATTACCAAGGCGTGTGGAGAACAAACCGCGCTACCACCGGATGGCTGCTTGGCATTGTACAGGATGAAACGGTTGTCACAGCAAATGGCACGACCCATGAAAGTGAAATCATTAATCCAGCTTTTCGCAAAGATGTGAAAGAACCTGTAGGTGAGTTTGAAGGTGAACTTACGTTTGATTTGTACGCCAGCAACAATGGTACGATTAAGGAAACGCAGTATTATGTACTTGAAATCGAGACGCCGCAAGGCACGGTTGTTTCCAAACCGATTAAATATAAGAAGCCGATGGTATCGGGAGGGACAGCATCCTCACCAACACCAGCGCCTACTGCTACTCCGAGCACATCAACGCCAACACCTACTCCGAGCCCGGCGCCGTCTACACCAACACCTTCTCCAAGCCCATCACCATCTACGCCAACACCTACTCCTAGCGCGTCACCGACACCAGCTCCAATTCCTGATGAAGGCCCAGCGATCCATGTGTTTCTGAAGGGTCAAGAGCTTCATTTTGAAGATGCCAAGCCAATCATACAAGACGGTTCAACGCTAGTCCCGTTCCGCAAATTATTTGAATCCCTTGGTTTTACAGTGAAATGGGTGGAAACAGGAACTGTGCAGCAGGCAATTGGAACGAAAGACGGTCTGACCATCGAATTAACGATTAATAGCACAAACGCAAAAGTAAACGGAAATAACGTCACTTTGGACGTACCTGCTCAAATCGTTCAAGGCCATACATTGGTTCCTTTGCGTTTCGTGGCAGAGAACAGCGGCTATCAAGTCACTTACGCCAGAGAGGGTAACGTTGCGACGATTCAGATCGAAGAGGGGACCGTTGTTAACAATCCGACTCCGACTCCGAGTCCGACCCCAAGTCCGACTCCAACTCCTGAACCGTCAACAGAGGCAGCTGAGCCTTATGTTGTAAAAGGTTACGTACGCGACACGGATGGAAATCCAGTTCCAGGTGTTACCGTCTTTGCGAAAAACACGTTGCTCTACAACAGCAACGTCATAGGGGTTACAGATGAATCCGGACACTACCTCATTGAACTGCCGCATGTCACTACAACCTATCGCATGAGCGCAGACCTTACCAAAACACTCAATGGTCAAAGTTTTACGTTCCATTTGGCAGCTGATGTCGATCAGCCGCTTGCAGGAAGTGCGGGAGCCGTTCGGGATTTTACCTGGAGCCAAGGCGGCGGACAAATTTATGTTTATCCTTATTTTTCATTTGACGGCGATTACCCTGAATTCAACATGAGTGATCTTGAATTGACACTCACGCCAATTGGGCCTCTCCTTGACGGCAGTACAGGCAAAACGCTTGTTAAGCGTGGAGGTTCCATTGAAGGCGGAGCCGGGGTCGATAATGTGCCAATCGGAAAATATAAGGCGACAGCAAGATGGTTACCGGAAGGTCACGCGCCGATTCCGATGTTGATCCGGTTAAACTATGTCGGAACATATGCGGATTCTGCCGAGTTCGAATTCAGAAAACCGCGTAGTTCCTCCACATCCAACTACTTAGCAGAGCTTGAAGTCAAGTTGAAATAGTAAGTGCTGTGAAGAGCAGCTAAGAGGTGATGACAAATGAAATTCATGAAAATGTTCATGATCTTTCTGGCTGTCTTATTCGTTTTGGCAAGCTGCAATTCGAAGACAAATGTTGAGACAGCTTCAGTCAATCAGAAGGAACAAAAAACAAAGGCCGGTATAGAGCCCTATGTGGTAAAAGGGGTCGTACGCGACCCCAAAGGCCAACCCGTGCCTAACGCTACGGTCTATGCGAATAACACCTTGCTCTACGACAGCAACGCCATGGGAGTTACTGATGAGACGGGGCACTATCGGATCGAACTGCCAAAAGTCACCACATCCTACCGGATGAGCGCAGATCTTAACAAACCGTATAACGGCAAAAAATTCACCTTTCATCTGGCATCTGACGTGGATCAGCCACTCGCCGGGAGTGCTGGCGGCGTACGGGATTTTACATGGACGAAGTTCGACGGTCAAATATATGTCTATCCTTATCTGACATCCGATGATTCACTGCCTGATTTCCTCATGACCGATCTAGAATTGACACTAACGCCTATGGGGCCGCTGCTCGACGGCAGCACAGGGCAAACGATCATCAAACGTGCAGGCCCCGTCCAGGGAGGCGCTGGTATTGATAATGTGCCGATCGGAAAGTACAAGGCGACTGCTAGGTGGCTGCCGGAAGGACACGATCCGATTCCTATGCAAATAAGGATTAACTATACCGGTAAATATGCTGATACAGTGGAATTTGAATTCACGGAACCAAGAGGAGCATCCACTTCCAACTATCTAAGCGAGCTTGAAGTCAAGGCCATGAAGTAAACTCGAGTGCCGATTGATTTTCTATCATCTTTCCCTGTCCCATCATGATGAAATGGTCGGCGACTTTTCTAGCAAGGCTTAGGTTATGCGTGATCAAAACAAGCGCATAGCCTTCTTCGTTCTGCAGCCGCTTCAATAAGCACATCACATTGGCCTGTGTCGAAGGACATACCGATTATAACTTTTTCAGCACCGCAGTCATATGCTCGGTCGTGATCGACCAATGCGAGGCGGCCCAGTACTTCTTTTTGTTTGTGACGTAGATGATTTGCGGCGATTCGTGCTTGACGCCAAGGTCTTCCGCGATCTGGTTCGAAACCGGACGGGACTCGATTACCTTCACAAGTACATAATCGACATCGCTATTCGGGTTTTCCTGCAAATAATGATTATATTCTATCAGCGCGTTGGCACTAACAGGGCAGGTTGTGCTATGCTTCAGCACCAATTGTCCGCGTTCGGCGGAACGTTCCAACACGGATTCCCATTCTTCAAGCGTTGTGATTTCTTTCCAATTCATCTAAATCATTCTCCTCTCAATTAAGCGTGGATATGCTCCACGGCTTCAAGATATTTCTCGCAATCGAGTGCGGCCATACAGCCGCTCCCCGCCGCGGTAATCGCCTGACGGTATTTGTGATCCTGCACGTCACCGCAAGAGAATACACCAGGAATGCTCGTCTCAGATGTACCCGGTTTAACGATCAGGTAGCCGAGCTCGTCGGTTTCGAGCTGCTCAACTTGAACGGGCGCTGCGATAGGTCAACGGAGTTGACCCAGCCGGTGCGGAATTCGGTACCGAAACGCTCGGCTTGCTTTCTCATATTATCCATTAGTTCCGGTCCGCTGATGCCTTCCGGGAACCCGGGGAAATTTTCTACTTCGGTTGTCGTCGTCAGTTGCCCGCCAGGTTCCGGCCCTTCGATAACGAGCGGATTCAGATTCGCTCGCGCCAAGTAAATAGCAGCCGTCAGTCCGGCTGGCCCCGTGCCGATTACGATGGATTTGTAAGTCGTCATTGCGATTGCAGCCATAGAAAATTCCTCCAACTTTATCTAATTTGAACTTGATGACCTAACGGATTCTTGCAATTGCCTTGACTCCTGGCGCCGCCGATTCATGAATACCAAGGACAATGCAATTACCGTGAGGATAATCCCAAGCACTTGAAATCCCTCGAAGCTAAACTTATTTCCCATCACGATGCCAATCAACAAGGAAGAGAGAATGGTTCCCAAGTATCTTGATGTATTAAATAATCCGGATGCTACACCGATTATTTCTTTTGGAGAACTTTTGAACAAAGCTGCTTGCAAACCGACATTGTTTAGCCCATTGCTAATACCGAATGCAGCCAAAGCCAAACAGCTACTAATAACCGGTGATGTTTGATTCAATGTCACGAGCCACACTGACCCGAGTGTCATCAAGACTGCGGACACCAGCAATGCCGGCCTGGGTCCTGATTTATCGATCCATCGTCCTGCTATTGGAGAAGTAACGAGCGAGCATAAGCCTAAGCTTAGCATGAGAATCCCTGTTTGGAACTCGCTGACATGACGTACCAATTGCAAGTAGGACGGAAGCCCGAAAAAGAGTGAGTAAAAAAGTACGTTAACGAGCATGAATTCGACATTAACCCAAGTCATCGCAGGATATTTGGCAAATGTACGCAAAGGAATAAAGGGTGACTTCGCTTTTAACTCATGTCGTATAAAAGCCCCCAGTGAAATGAGGCCTATCAGCCCGACAATTACGTTACTTAATGAGATTTGCCCAGTTGATTTTGCTGACAGTAATCCTATGAGCAGGGCAACCAGACCCACTATGAATAACAGGATCCCTGACGCATCAATCAAATCAAACCATTTACGTAAGGACATGCCCCGTGGGGCGGATGTTGACGGTTCGTCCTTAGGAATATGCCTCCAAGATAATAGAAAGCTCACCATGACGAACGGAATATTGACGAAAAAGATAGCAGGCCAGCCCCACCAGTGAATGATGACCCCGCCAATAAAGGGGCCAATTGCTGCCGCTCCGGATAGGAATATGGACAAAACAGACAGCGCAGTCGCTTGTTTCTCCGTAATATGAATTCGCACAATGGCCATTCCAACTGCAACCATCATGCTTGTTCCGATAGATTGCACAATGCGGAACACGATGAGCCACCCAAAGTTTGGTGATAGTGGAGCTAATAATGAGGCAACGAAGGCTACAACAAGCCCGGTAAGAAATATCTTCCTGCGGCCGAATAAATCGCTGGCCTTCCCCATGACAGGTTGAGCGATAGCACTTGCAATATAGAAAGAAAAAATAATCCAGGAAACAACTGTAAAGTCAAGTTGGAACACATGTTGCAGTCTCGGAATAGCAACTGAAACCATGGAAGAATTTAATGGGTTCAGCAGTATACCAAGGCCAACGGAAATCATCAACCACCTGCTGCGAGCATTCATTTTTGGTCACCCCTCAAAGTGTATTGATGTCATCGTACTTGAAATCGTTTATTTATTCCAACGCATTTTATGTTATGATTTCATTGACTTGAGGGAATGAATGGAGATGCGAAAATGGAACTTCTACAACTGCAATATTTTCTGGCGGTGGCTCGATTGGAACATGTGACCGAAGCTGCACGAAGTCTGCACGTTACCCAATCGTCACTAAGCAAAACGATTGGGCGCTTGGAGGAGGATTTAGGGGTCCCTCTATTCGATCGAATAGGGAGGAAGCTGCGATTGAATGAGTTTGGAAGAAAATTTCTTCGCCGCGCAGAAAGGGCTTTGTTTGAATTGGAGCAGGGGAAGCAGGAGATTAGCGATTTTTCCAGCCCGGAACATGGTACCCTTAAATTGGCGGTGACCACCGCAAGTACATTGCCAAATATTCTTCGAGAGTTTCGGAAAAAGCAGCCCACTATCCAATTTCATGTGCAAATGTTGAACTTGCAGGAAATGCTTACGCTTCTTTATCGAGGAGAGGTCGAGTACTGCTTGTCCTCACCTCCTATACAAGGGGACGATATTGAATGTCAAATTGTGTTCATCGACCCAATCCTAATCGCCGTTCCAAAAGGACATCGGCTGGCAGACCGAAGCAGCGTATCCTTGACAGAGCTAAAGGATGAATGGTTTGTTGGTGTAAAAAAAGGCTACGGTGCTCGCGATTTAGTGGACTCTGTATGCAAATCAGCTGGATTTGTACCTAAATATGTGTATGAGGGAGATGAACCTGCGAGGCTAAGTGCTCTTGTGGAAGCCGAAATTGGCATAGCCTTCATACCGAGCACGGCAAGGTTTACACGGGAACGTATCACATATCTTCAAGTAGAGAATCACGAATTGGTAAGGGAGATAGCTTTATTATGGCACAGGAGTCGGTACATTTCGCGGGCTGCTCTGGAATTTCGTGAGGTCGTTGTAGACTATTTTGGGGCGTTATCCAAACAGACCACTTAATCATTCTGCACCACGAATCCTTTGGTAGATACTGAAGGATTTTTTGTTTTGCTCAATAATTTAGCAGGGGTCACTTTTATTAATATTCGATTTGCACGGAAAGTCCCAAATAAAGGGATATATTGTGCAGGCAGAGAATAGGTATTTGGAAGAAACGATAGGGAGAGTTTGGCATGGCATTTGAGACAAATGGCCTCGCTCAGCGAGAGCAACAATTTATTGTCGGTCGTGAACATGAGTTAAAGAAGTTTAAGCAATTGCTAAAAGAAAACGATTTGAGAAGAAACACTCGAATCCTACATATTTATGGAACTGGTGGGGTCGGAAAAAGTACTTTTTTAAGGCTATGTCAGGGCATTGCAGAAGAAGTCGAGGCTTGTTTCGTGATGCTGGACAGCCGTGATTTTGTGCATACGGAGGATGGCTTTTGCACGGCTTTGTTGAAGTTGTTAATGGGTAAAATGAAAAACAACAGCCACCTAGTCACCCTGTCTGATGACGTTCGCGAGAACTGTATAACCCTCGTTTCACAAATAGCGAAGGAGCGACCTCTAGTTCTGGCATTAGATACTTTTGAAGAAATGATGGATATGGAAGCATGGTTTCGTGACCGATTTGCTCCATGGCTTCCCAGTGGAACGATTGTATTGTTAGCCGGGCGTCATCCTTTGAAAGGGACTTGGATTCTATCGCCAGCATGGCGGGAATTGATTCAACAACTGCCTCTCTCGCATTTGAATAGAGAAAATAGCGGTAAGTATGCAAAATTGTGTGGTATTCAAGAAGATGATCGCATCGAATACTTATGGAAGAGGTCGAAAGGACATCCGTTGACCCTATCTATGGCTGTTGCTGCCCAATTCTATGGAGAAGACACCATCGTTTCCTCGGTCTCGGATTGGTTCGAAGATGTAGCTTCACGATGGCTCAAAGAAGTTCCAGATGATGAACTGAGAGCCGTTGTTGAAGCGGCGTCCGTACTGCGGCGGTTTAACCAGGAGCTGTTATCTTTTGTTATGGAGAAGGACATATCTATCCAAGTTTTCAATCGGCTTAAATCGCTTTCCTTTGTTCAACAATCGGTGAATGGCTGGCAGTTTCATGACCTGATAAGTGAAATTACTAGCAATCAACTCAGAGAGAGGGCACCGGGTCTATATAACCGGTATAAGGAACGCAGTGCGTATTATTATGCGGAAATCGTCATAGCTTCCTCCAGATCCAGGTCGACGGCGTGGGAAATCGGAGAATTATTTCGATACGCTGACATTAAAGTACTTAAGGCAATGACCAGAGACAGTACAAGCAGCTCGTATTACTGGGAGGCGGTAACGGAATCTACGTTGGCAGATGCGGCTGCTTATGTTGAATGGCGCGAAAACTGTGAAGAAGGAGTATCTGGCATTGAAATCGATCTGGATACCGGTGAGCAATTTCTGATTGATTACCCCGTAGAAGCACTTCGCCTCAGTACTGGAAACTTTAATATAAGCAAGCTTTTTCAACTTGCACCTGAATCTCTCAAACTGCTTCGGGATCGTGATGGGCGCGTGCATGCGCTGTCTGTTATTGTGCCAATGCATGCGGGAACATTATCTTGGCTTGAACAAGATCCGATATGTCAACCTTATTTAGCTTCATTGACGTCAGAAGAAAGAAGCCAATTAGAGGTTACCAGCGCTCGTCCGGCCGGTTGGTTTATGAGGATCATGGATTTTGTCGATTTGATGGATCCGGCTTTACGAACACAAGCTATTCATATGATTTATGCCCACATGTGTATGGGAGGTATTTTCGTCTGTTCTCCTATTACGACGGATATTACCAAAAAGATTTACCCTGCATTAGGTCTTCAGGTTGTTGAAGGGGCAGCGCATACGAACTATGACGGGAACACAATAACTAATACGTATGCAATCGATACGAGAGGGAACAAGCTCTGTGATTTTATCGACACCTTGTTTCGGAAAGCGGGGCTTGATTGGAAGCGGACTGTAAAAGCCTTCTATCCGGGAGTCAACGAAGACCGGAGAACGGTTTTGCTTAAACAGTTCACGACTCGCGAGCAGGAAGTCATCGAATGTGTAGTAACCGGATGCTCGAATGCAGAGGTTGCCAGTCGTTTGTTCATTAGTGAGGTAACTGTTAAAAAGCATCTCAAGTCGATCTATGTCAAATTGGGAATCAGCACAAGAACGCAGCTTGTCAGCAAAATGATGGCTGAATCCTAACGAGAGGGTTAATCTCTTTCATAAGCCCTGAAATGAAGCCTATTTTCTGTTATAGAAGATAGGCTTTTTTGCGTATCTGTTATCCTTTAGGATCCAAAAAGTATGCTTAAGGATAATATTGTTTTCATGCTGAAGCTGTCATAATTGGCTTTGCAATTGCCAGACCTGACCAGGGACTGCAAGAAAGGGATGAATGATGATGTCGCAAATTGTCTCAAATACGAAACCGAAACCCCAATTATCGAAAGAAACATTCGTCGGCGGCTCACTAAAAGCTTTTCGTGAGGATCCGCTTTTGTTTATGAACGAGCTCTATCGGAAACATGGCGATTATGCGCGTTTTCGATTGGGACCGCAGAAATTTTACGCGATTTTCAATCCAGATATGCTGAAAGAGGTCATGATTACCAAGGCCGACGCATTCAGTAAGGCAGGCACTTTTGACGAAATCAAGCGACTTACGGGGGAGGGGCTTGTTACAAGCGATGGGGCCCACCATGATCGGCAGCGCCGAATTATGCAGCCGAAGTTTACCCGCGGTCACATTCAGAAGTATGCGGGGCAGATGGGGCAGAGTACGCGGAGCTTAATTGCAGGATGGAACGATGGACAGCAGCGGGATTTGACGCATGATTTGTTCACCATCACGTTTGATATTATGACACGTACTTTATTTAGCTATGAAGCAGGTACTAGATTGGAGCAAATTGAGAAGGCTTTTGATTCCATCAGTCGAATCGCCACCGAAAAGATACGCACGCTGATCAGACTTCCACTGCTCATTCCTACCAAACAAAATCGCGAATATACGGCAGCGCTGTGCTCACTGGATGATATCGTGTTCGGTATTATTGCAGACCGCAGAGCCATGGGAGGGGAAGAGCGTCAGGATCTGTTGTCTGTGCTGATGGAGGCAGTCGATGAATCGGATCAAACGGGAATGACGGATCGTCAGCTTCGTGACGAGCTGTTGACTATGTTCCTTGCCGGCCATGAGACGACGGCTCACACGCTGGCTTGGGCGTTCGACTTTCTCATGAGAAGGCCGGATGTGGAGGAGAAGCTGGTCGAGGAGTGGAGCCGTGTACTTGGCGGTGAGCTTCCGACTGCGGATCATTTCAATGATCTTGTTTATACGCAAAATGTAATATGGGAAACGCTCCGTATGCGCCCCGCCGGATACTTGACTGGACGTACGGCTATTCAGGATACGAGTCTGGGGAATTTGCCGATTCGCCGTGGCGAAGCGCTGATGATCAGCCCTTATCCGCTGCATATGCATCCGGGCTATTTTGATGAGCCAGAGACGTTCCGACCGGAGCGATTTGAGAATGATTATGTCAAAACATTGCCGATTATGGCGTATTTTCCGTTCGGCGCAGGTCCGAGATCGTGTATTGGTAATCATTTTGCCATGCTGGAGATGGTCATCATCCTAGCTGCGATCGGTCAAACATTTCGCCTGCGTCCTACGCCGAACCACCTCCCAGCCGTTCCGGAGGCGTTATTGACGCTTACTCCCAAGGGCGGTATTCGGGTGACCGTTGAACGAAGGTAGAATTGCCATATTGCTATTACCGAAGAATTTCAATACGGAAAGGAAGCTAACGATGACATTTCTAAAAGTAATTCGTTTTTTGGCTGGTTGCAGTATCATCGGGGGATTCTTTCGAGCACTGATGACGCCGCTTGCTCTAGTGCTGGGAGCTGAAAGCGTGCCGGAGTTGGTCTCAGGGGTACTCGGGACATTGTTTATGGGAATGGGAATGTTCGGCTTGTATATGCTACATGTCAAAGGAATGGGCAAACTAGGCTTTGCTGCGTTCATCCTTCATTCCATTGGGAGTTTTATCTTAATGGCACTCGTTTTTTCCAACCTTGTTTTCGCCGTTTTCGACCCGCATGTCCTGGAATCTGATGCAGCACCACTTCCATTCATAATAGCTGGGACTCTGGTGATGCCGCTCATGGTGGGAAGCATGATCTTGTTCGCTGTCACTGTGCTAAAGACGAAGGTCTTTTCCAAACTACCAGCACTTTTGCTGCTACTTTCACCAGTTGTTAATTTCTTGCCTATCGTTTCCGACTTCTCACCGCTTATTTGGGGGCTGGCCTTCCTCTTGTTCGGGATTGAAGTTTGGAAAAAGACGGCTAACAAGGCGCTCACCAAACTCGATTTGGATAATGTGTCAGCTTAATTACAAATGTAGATTGATTTCACCTTCGTCGCCAAATACAAATATTTATAGAATTGGTATACTATAAATAGCCTGTTGAATTACCTCAGCAGGCTAAAAAAGACACCTGTGAAGGTGTCTTTTTTAGTTGATAAGAAAGTATAAGTTGTATACTTTAGCGTTGCAGTAAATACAACATGGGTACTCGCTGGAGACTGTTTACCTTCATGAAGCTGCTGAACGACTCTAAAATCAAATTTGAAGGAACAAGGAAAGAACCCCTACTGCTTACCCTTTCCCTGCAATTCATTCAAATATTCGTCCAAACGATCGAAGCGCTCCTCCCACATGCGGCGGTAAGATTCCAGCCAGGTGTTCATTTCTACGAAGGGTTGGGCCCGAAGCTTATAAATGCGCCGATTGGCACTGGGTTGTACTTCAACAAACCCCGCGTCGCTTAGGACGCGGAGATGTTTGGAAACTTGTGGCTGCTGGAGGCTGAGGCGCTCGGCGATTTCCCCTACGGTGAGGGGACCCTTACGCAGGAGTTCGACGATATGCAATCGGTTGGGCTCTGCTAGTGCGCTCCAGGTTGTTGTGTTCAAGCCCATGTTCATGCGCTCCTTCCTTCAACATATACCGGGCAAGGAAGTTTTAGTATAGTCGGTTTATGCCGCTAAGCGGGGTGGCTGGCTTAATGATGCAGCTCTTTGTTTCTTATGATAACACACATAAGACCCGCCGATAATAACAAATCCGATGATGAAAAACGCCAAGCCGCTGGCAGGATCGCCCACCGCGATACTTGAATACATTGCACCCACAAGATCAAATGTAAGCCCGGCATAAGCCCATTCTTTTATTCTCGGAAAGCCAGGAATCAGAATCGCTACAAGACCCAATAATTTGGCCACGCCCAGAAAGGGCAGGAGGTAAGAGGGATAGCCTAAATGAGCAAATAAGGTAACCGCATCTGATGCATAGAGGATATCCGGGATAGCACCAATGCCCATCAAGGCGATCAACAAAGCTGTAAAAATCCAATACATAACTTTCGTTTTTTTCATAAAGTTATTACTCCCTTCAAATTATAAATTTGATTTCACTTTGGTTCTTACATTGCTGACAGTTGTTCCTCTAGACGATCCATTGTTGATTTGGCGCCTTCGACGGCTCCATATTCCTTGACCGCTTTCTCTAGATCAGCGGCAGAATTGAAGCGTGCCGTCATTGTGAGCTCTGTCGTTGTATTAGTTTGCTTCGCAAAGGTGACCGTCACATGAAATGGTTCGTCCTCATCGTCCCCGCCATGGGCGTATACGAGTCGCTCGGGGCTCACGATCTCGTGATAGACAATTTTATTATCATAATCAACGCCATCTGGGCCGTGCATAACGTAACGCCATACCCCGCCCGTTCTAACATCAATTTCTTGAACCGTAGTCGTAAAGCCCTTGGGTCCCCACCATTTCGGCAAATGCTCCGGATCTGTCCAAGCCTTGAAAACCAATTCCCTCGACGCATGAAAGATACGGGTGACACGGAGTTCTTGACCTTCAATGGATGTGAGCGTCTTATTCGATTCCTGAGCGTTATTCATTTAATCATCCTCCAAATTGTGTTTGTTCTTGCTTTCTGTTTTGAATATACCATAATAGGAATATTCCTGTAAAGGAATACTTATAAATTATTTGAGAAGTTCCGCTTTCCATCTTGCATATTGTTCCGGTAAACATACCCCACAAGGTCTGTAACCTGCGGCTATAGCGATTTCTTCATTCTCGAAAAATACGCGATATTTAACATATCCCCCTTGAGCTATGGCCCGAAGTGCAGAGGGACAATCTAGGCGACCATATATTTTATTCCTTCGATAGCCTCCCAAATTTCCCGGAGATCCGCTTGGATAAGGGCGGCGATCAGCCCCTAATAAGGTGTAGGAAGATTGACTTTCGTTTTTCTTAATGCCATTTGCACCCATGTAATGACAACTCACCACCCAATTG
The DNA here is from genome assembly GCF_025369935.1 of Paenibacillus andongensis. NCBI lineage: Bacteria > Bacillati > Bacillota > Bacilli > Caryophanales > Paenibacillaceae > Paenibacillus > Paenibacillus andongensis. The sequence continues at coordinate 1,182,249 of NZ_CP104467.1, forward strand.
TAGTTGTAACATAGAACGATAGTTTAGCAATTTCGTTATCTTGCTGTCTCATTCGAGAATGCGTACAAAAGCTGATTTTCGGGGTTATACTGTACGCAGAGGTAGAAATTAAATGTAACGATACGCGCAAAGGGGGAGGCTTACAGCATGCCTGAGAATCTATCGCAAAGATTAGCTGATCTGGATTGGAATTACATCCAGCAGTCGCTGGACGAGCACGGTTATGCCAAACTACCTGGCTTGTTAAACCATACGGAGTGTAAGGGAATTATTAGCACTTATGAGGAAGAAGGTCGCTTTCGAGCAACCATTGACATGGCCCGTTACCGCTTCGGGATCGGAGAGTACAAATATTACAATGCTCCTCTACCACTTTTGCTTCAACAGCTGCGCGAAGGATTGTATCCGGAACTTGCCATAACAGCTAATCGCTGGCTAGAACAATTGGGTCATAAGGCTTCTTTTTCGGCAACATTGGCGGAATTCCTCGATCAATGCCATCAAGAGGGGCAGAATCGGCCAACCCCATTGATCCTGAAATATGAGGCCGGGGGATACAATTGTCTGCATCAAGATTTGTATGGGAAAGTATTCTTTCCTTTTCAGGTCGTATTCACTCTTAATCAAAGAGAAGTAGATTTCACAGGCGGGGAGTTACTATTGGTGGAGCAGCATCCGAGGGCGCAAAGTAGAGGTCATGTCATCACATTGAAACAAGGCGAAGGTCTGATTTTTCCAACCAATCATCGTCCTGTTTTGGGAACGCGCGGCTATTATAAAACGACTCTTCGACACGGTGTAAGCACTATTACAACGGGTACCAGATACAGTTTGGGTATTATTTTTCACGATGCGAAGTAATTAGCACAGAACGCTAAAGTGAACGTAGAGACTCTACATTCCGCAGAGAACAACTCAGCCCCAAAAGGACCTCCCCCTATTGGAGGAAGTCCTCATTGATTCGTGTAACCATCTTCAAGATAGATCCCCCTCAAGGTCTATGACCCTATTGGGACAGTCCCCTTTTGAATTTTATTATTGAACGACTAGAGTAGCCGCTTGTAAATTTACTGGTAAATAATCATTAGGATCTGTTGCGCTGCTAGTGATCGTTTCGACATACCAGGTGTAATCCCCAACAATAGTGGGTGCCATCCAGTTAGTGAATGTAAAAGTCACACTCTGATTCCCGCTAAGTCCAGCATTATTTAAATACAGATAATTACCGGAAAAAGATAAGTTGCCGCTCAGTATAGTTCCATCGCTTTTTATAGCCGTGACGTTAGCTGCAGTAGGGTCCGGCCATTTCGGAGGGGCCATAACTTTAACTTTGGTAATAGGATAAGTAGATGGAGCGCGCAGCGTTACTTTGACTGTTTGTGCAGTTGCTACTGGAACCGTAATTTTATCGATGGATGCTGTACCTCTGCCATAAGAGCCGCGAATACGCAAGAATTCCGCATAATATTTGTCCGCCGTTGCTTTGTCATGAATAATCATTAAATTTTCACTGTTCGTGTCGTTGGCATTCGCACTTGCATTAAAAGAACCTGTAGCGACAACACCAGTCGTATAACCTTTATCAGCAATTAGCACCTTATCATGCAGCTTGCCGCCGTATGGGTTGTCAGCAATACTTACCGGAATATCTGCATCAGCTAGATAAGCTAATTCCCCGTAAGGCCCGTTAGAACCATATTGGCTCAAATCGAAAATACCCTCAACATTAACTCCACGAGTTTTAGCATTAATGATCGCCGTTCTTAGGTTATCATCTGTAAAGGAAAAATAATCGAAGTATAAGTTGTATTTGGCATTGTTCACAACATCAATGAGCGGTTGAATCGGATTATCTTCCGGTGCAAAATAAACTTCAACTGGAAAGCTTCCGGTTGATGTGTTAATCGTTACTTTTTGCTGAGCGGGCGTAGATGGGGATGCAGTTTTGGTGAATTGACCATACACATACATCTCTTCAAAATCCGTTTTATACACATTCGCAAGGCTAGAGGAATTCCAAAGAATCGTGTTATTAAAATTGTTGGCATTACAAGTATCGGTGACATTCGTACTGCCCATCCAGACCTTTTGCCCATCAATGATGGCATATTTATTATGCATTAGCGCGCTGCGGTTATCGCCTTTTACACTAATACCTGCATTTATCAGCTGTTGAGTAAATGTGTTTGTGATGTAATCGGAATCTGTGACGATACGAATATTTACACCTCGGTTTTTGGCACGAATGACAGCATCCACAAATGGTTGGTAGCGAATTTCATAAAATGCACCGTCAAAGCTAGTTGTTGCACCATCAATAACCGGAATAAAAGCGTCAACAAGATTGGTACCTGTCCCAGGACCGAAAGAAACGGTCTCAGTGTCGTAGGTAACAGCTAGAACCACAGTCTGATTTAATGGCAGCATGATTCCGAGGGTAAGGAGTACTGCTTGCAAAGGAATTAGCATTTTTTTAAATGGTTTTATAATAAACAAGAAATTCACCTTCTTCTATATTGTTGTCTTCCTGTGAGAAAGACTCATTTTATAGAATAGGATGAATTTGTTATGGGAGTAGCGGAATAATATTAAAAAAATATATAGAGATGGAAATATTGAGAAACTATGAAAAATAGATAGGGGCGTGTATATCAAATTAATGCTGTGATTTATCAAAAAATGAGAAAAAAATATAGCCTGTTGAACTTTATCAACAGGCTAATCTATCATGACAATGCTGGAGGCTTATTAAGAAGGAGTATAAGATAAACTGGCGCTAAATGAGAGTTGGGTAATATCAGCTGCTGAGGGATCTGTCGAAGCAAGCGTCCTTACACGAATACCAATACGATCACCAGCAGCAACTACTAATGACCCCCCAACATTTATATTCGTTGCGGTTCGGAAACCGGATGGGTTACCAGGTGTAATGACCGTATTTGGAAATCCGAATCTAACCGAACTAGTCAGCGGAGTGGTTACGTAAGGTGATGAACTATGATCAATCCCATTATTAGGAACTGAAGGTGCTCGGAATACAGTAAAATCATACTGAAGACCGAGAGTATTTATAGAAACCACAGAAGCAACCAATAAATCTACACTTATTTGTAAATTTTGAACGGTACCTGCAAAGGGAATTGGGAAAGCAAAACCACCTGCTTCGGGTGGCATAGTTGATTCTCCAGTACCGTCAATAACTTCAACCGTGTGATTACCAAAACCCATTAAAATTGGAGCTGCTGATACTACTGTAGCACCACTTATGATAATACCCGTTGAAAATGGAATTAATCCTCCCCCTGGTGGTCCTGCCGGACCAGTGGCTCCAATTGGTCCAGGCAGACCTTGGGGTCCTGTTGCTCCTGTTGGTCCTGTTGGTCCTGTTGGTCCTGCCAGTCCGGCTGCGCCAATTGCTCCTGCAATTCCTGCAAGTCCAGCGGGTCCAAGTGCTCCTGCAAGTCCAGCGGGTCCAGCTTCGCCAATTGCTCCTACAAGTCCTGTTAGACCAGTGGGTCCAAGTGCTCCTGCAAGTCCAGTGGGTCCAACTGCTGCTATTGCTCCTCCAAGCTCTTGAAGCAATTGCGTTCCTACTAGTCCTGGAGGTCCTTGTGGCCCTCGCGGTCCTTCTGGTCCTGGAGGTCCAGGTGGACAATTACATCTTCCCATAGTCTCATCTCCCTATTATCGAAGTACTGTATCATATTAAAAGCTTAAGAAGATAAGCACAGCAGATACCTATCAACTGAAAAATAGGCAAATAGAGTAGTAATAAATTCGCTAATTTCTATTCTCCTATGTGATTGTCCCATACCATTTTGTCTATGCTCGCATTAAATAGTAAAAGTGATCGAAGGCATGGGAGTGATGAGATTGGAGAGTCGCCCTTTAATAGGTATTCTGGTAACGAAAAGAAGTAGTAGAAAAAGAATTTTGGAGCTTTACAGACGTTATCACAGTCTAAACCTGAAGCTTTACGCCTTTACTCCAGCAGATATTCTTTGGAAGGAACAACGTATTATTGGACTTAACCTGAAAAAGGGTATATGGAAACAAAGCTCGTTTCCTTTTCTTCATGTCGTTTATTACCGGTGTTTTAACAAAAAATTAGTAACCATTCAACGCCTAGAGAAGGCGATTGGTAGAAACAAATGTTTCAACAATATCAATTTTTTTAATAAATGGGATCTCTATAACCTATTAAAACAGTCCATTCTTAAACCCTATGTACCAGACACATTTTATATAATGAAGTGAATATATCAGAACTATTAGAGAAATATAAACTAGTATACATTAAGCCTTCTTACGGATCTGAGGGAAGTCTGTGTATTATAAACGAAAAGCCCTCTTATGAACATCTACAAGAGGGCTTTTCGGTATAGTTTGCTGGATAGTTATTGGTTTTTAGCAAGTTCTTTTCTGTTTGGTGCAATTGGAGGTTGCTCCAACCATTTATTTTTGATCATGAGATCAAACCAATTTTTTGCCACAGTTAGATCCTTGAGAATGATTCGTTCATAATCAAGAATTAGATCAGACCTCATGGAACCCGCTAGTCCTAATCCATGATAGGATTGAGAAGTCAGAAACAAAAAACCAGTGTGAAACATGATAAGTTTATCTGAAAACGGTGAATCTGTAGATTCCGTTATTTCCGTTTCCCATGACATCGGAACAGGTAAATTATCATCCTTTAGTTTTTTGCTTAGCAATTGAATGTGATCATTTGACGTTTGAACGGCATCTGTTAGAAATTTCCTTATTTCTTTGGAACCGGCAATTTGACTAAATGCAATGCCAAGTGTTTTTGCCATAATACTTTTCTTTAAGTTAAGCGAAATATTACCTATTTCTAAGGCTGAAAGAGGACGTTTATCTCCCCAAAAACCATCGAGATATTTTTTGCTATCAATAAACTCTGGGGTTGTACGCGGGAAAAAATAAGGATCTCTTTGGAAGTGTCCCTTTTCGAGTAATAAATCAACAGTGCGTTGGTACATATTTTTTCCATCTGTCAAACAGGAATCAAAAAAATCTCTTAAATCTTTTCTAACTGATGTAGTAAACGAATAGATGTGACCGTTTAAACCATGTATGGTCATGAGATACAAATAATCCAAACAGAAAATATCTGAAAATAACCTTCCAATATGGGGATTGCTATCTGCTTCTGTAAACCCTATAGGTAATGGAAATCCATCATTAAGCATAAAGGTAGAGACCTGCTGCATTTGATTCTCAGATATTTTTATTGCATCGTCAAAAACCTCTCTAATGGAAGTATCTTCTATAATGGAAAGCATATATTTATTTACTTGATTTACCATAGATTCGTTTACATATTGCCCCCATAAGGCTCCGATTTCCGTCGATGTTAGTTTTAATTGAGTTTTGTTCATATCTCCGTCACCTCTAAAAGTTAGATTGTCCCAATTAGAAAAGATTTATCATGTTAATTTCGAAAAAGAAGTTCGCCGTAGTGGGATAAAAAGGCTATCTAGGGTCATGAACAGTTAGGTTAACAATAATGAAGTTTTCACAGAAATCGAAAAAGGAAAAAGACCTTAACATCGGGTGTGTGCCGACGTTAAAGTCTTATTCGCGGTTTGCCATAATCTGAATGAAACCTAAGTAAATCACCTGTTCTAACCCGGATTCACTTTAGATTCAACAGACACTTCTGAATCGACTGCTCTGTAATTACCAGCAGCAAAAAGGTCAATTATGTCGAGCGGTAAGTGATCTGTCACAAGTTGGCTATAGTGCGCATCCTGTATGATGCCGTCGTCGTCGATCAAGAATTCGGCCGGGATGCGATAGAAGTTGGATCCTTCCTCCCGAATCAAAGCAAAACCTTCAGCCGCCGCCTCAGCTACGAAATTTTGTGTATTCGTATCAGCCATCGTTGCTTGCACCTTCTCCTCGGACACTTCGACGCCGTATTGGTCATAAAGATCGGCTTGAGGATCAGCAATTAACGGGAATGGCGCTTCCTGCAGGTTGACAATCTGGGACATGTTAGTTTCCGGAGACTCGAACACCGCTACTATCTCCAGTCCTTGCAGGCTCCATTGGTTGTAGCGCCGGATGAGATGCCGCACCCGCAAGTTGCACATCGCACAGGCGGCGTTGCGAAAGAACGCGAGCAGCACCTTGCGGCCACGAAGGTCGGACAACTGGAGAGGAACTCCGTCGACACCTGTAAACGTGAAATCAGGGGCGACATCCCCCTTAGATAATGGAATTCTCATTGTGATAAGCCTCCTAGCCATGTAATGGGTAAACCTCAGTCTGGCCCGACTGACTTTACTTTACCATGAGATGCTCTTGCCTTCTGTGACCTGGTCACCAACGAGCTCCATCAATGCTCCCCGCTGCCGAACCGATACCCAACCTCGCCCCATAGAGATCCAACTCTTCTTTTGCATTCGGCTTAAAACACGGCTGACAACTTCACGAGCGGACCCTAGCTCGACAGCTAATTGCTGATGTGTAATCTGGACGGTCGGCTGCTGCTCCAACGTCAGCCTCAACAACGTTCCGGCGAGCCGTGAGTCCAGCGGCTGCGCCATTTTACTTGAAAGAATGCTGCCCATACGGATCAATCCATCCAAAATGTTACCAAATACTGCATTCCGAATAGGCGCATACACCAGAATCCATCGTATAAACGAGTTCTTCGCGACGAATAGGGCCGTCACCTCGGTCTCCGCCGTAATGGTGCCGGGGTATTCGCGCTCGCTTAAACCGCTTAGCACCATAATGGCGCAAATATCACCGGCCGACAGCCGGTTGGAAAGCGTTTCATGGCCCTCTTCGGTCACATTTGAGATCTGTACTGTTCCTGCAATGAGGAACAAAGCATACTCAGCGGCATCCTCTTTACGAAATAAGGTCGATTTAACAGAAAATGTTCTAAGTTGAGGTTTCGCGGCTGCCCACTCATCAGCTGGGATAGCTTGGAAACAAGGGAAAATGTTAGACAGGGTTTGCTGCTCAGGGAAGACCTTTGACATGAGGGATTCTCCGATCGGATAGATTGATATCTTTATTTTACAGGGTCGAAGCGTACTGTGACTAGTTACTCAAAGGAAGTCAGATCCAGCTTCATGGATGGGGTGAGCGGCGTGAAGTAAGAATTTTTCCTATGAATTAGGATAATGAAGATCGGCTACTTTAAATTTGCCCCTATCAGGGGCTTTTTCACTTTAAGTCGCTCGCCCATGTTCCTCTCCGTGTTCATTTTGTTCCATCCAGTTTTATACAGGAAAACAGTTGTTTTGCCAACGCATATTTGTCCAAACCTTTCCTATGAATCTATCATAGAATATATCATTCCAAAAGAAAGGGTGATAGATTTGGCAAACACAGACGTAAGGCTCCAACTTTTCTCTGGCAATAATTTTACAAATCGGCGGATTGTTCTTAGACGTGGAGGTGTAGCAGTTCGAGATTTGGGGGCATTTCGTTTTGATAACGTTCTTTCCAGTTTCCGTCTAAGAAATGTTTCAACTACAGATTCTGTGACACTAGTTTTGTTTTCACGAATTAACTTCCAGGGATCCATTCGCATATTTCGTGGACGCCAAAACGTGTCGAATTTAGGTAATTTCAATAATCTAACTTCTTCTCTAATTTTAGTAGGACGCAACCTTACAAATTCCCAAATTCAACAGATCCAAAGTACCGGTAGACCTCCTCGTGATATTTTAGTTATCAGACAATAACAGATAGGTGAAAAGGGCACAGGCATGTGCCTTTTTTTCATTTTGATACCTTCAGTTAAATTCTTCATACAAACTATCATCGTTACACGACACGTTGCAGTAAGGTCTGTTACCCAAAACGGTTGCAATAAGGCGCTTGCCGAAATGGATTTATCCTTGTGAGGGCAGGGGCACAACTGACGAGGCTGCCGGCAGATTGAATCCGGCAGCCTTCGCAATGTTAACGGACAGGAGATAGCTAATCATCCATGGAAGACCTTGGCTAAATAGGAAAATCTCATAAATCAAAGCTGGAGGAACTCAGCTCGATACTGTTCAAAATCGGATACTCGGCAATCCAACTTAAGCCGGGTACCATTCGGCTCATAGTTCGTTGAATGAACATGGGCATGTTCATTGAAGTAGGCCACTAATCGGCCTTGTTCATAAGGAATCACGATTTCACATTGCATGTAATTTTGGAAAATGCGTTCGCGAATCAATTGAGTGAGCTCCTCGATTCCTCGCCTCTGCTGGGCAGAGAGGTAGACGAAATTATCTTTTAACAGAGGGTAAGTATGCTCAGTTAAGTCGGATTTGTTATAAGCAAAAATCATCGGAACTCGATCCGCTCCTAGTTCCTTCAACGTTTCATTGGTAACGTCAATGTGCTGTTCGTATTCCGGGTTGGCAATGTCTACGACGTGAATCAGCAGATCGGCTTCTGCGACTTCTTCCAACGTAGATCGAAAAGCTTTAACTAAATGGTGGGGAAGCTGGCTTACGAATCCTACAGTGTCAGTTAATAAGAATGATTTACGGTCAGGCAAGTTGACGCTTCGGACGGATGTCTCCAATGTGGCGAACAACATGTCTTTGACAAAGACCTGCTTATGCGCCTGCGGATTGTACAACTCGATCATGGCGTTCATTAAGCTTGATTTGCCCGCGTTGGTATAGCCGACCAGACAAATAACAGGGACCTCGTTCTTGCGGCGCTGTTTTCGTTGAGTTTGACGACGGGCTACAAGTTTCTCCAGTTCGGATTGCAATGCGGTGATTCGGTCTTCGATTTTACGGCGGTCGAGTTCAAGTTTAGTCTCACCAGATCCCCGGTTTTTAAGGCCAGCGCCACCTCCTTGACGACCTAACGATTCACGAAGTCCTACGAGTCTTGGAAGCATGTATTGAAGTCGAGCAACCTCAACTTGGAGCTGGGCTTCCTTAGTCTGAGCACGTTCAGCAAAAATGTCTAAAATAAGGATCGTCCTGTCAATGACTTTGCATGCAAGAGAGGATTCCAGGTTTCGAATCTGAGAAGGAGACAGCTCATCGTTACAAATGACGACAGATGCGTTCCGCTCAGTAATTAGCTGCGATAATTCTTGAATTTTACCGGTTCCGATGTAATGGGAGGGAATCACACGGGTGACTTTCTGGTTTAGCTGACCAACCACCTCAATGTGGCATGCTGCGGCCAGATTCTTTAGTTCTTCCATGGAGTATGCAAAATTAGGGTGGTTCAAAATATGGACACCGACGATAATCGCTTTCTCTTTCCGTTGTTCCATCGTTCATCATCCTTTCAAATTAAGGAGTAAAAAAGAAACAACACAAGCAAGGTGCTTGTGTTGTCTGTAGTTGAGGACAATGACTATCGTATCGGACGAAAGAAAACAATCCACGGTCTGGTCGATAAGGAGTTCACCTTACTTCAAGCCGCGTTGTTTGATCACCGATAGAATATCAATTCAGGGTTATAAATGGACAAACTTATCCTGAGTCCTCTGTACACAGACAGAATCTTAAGCGCTATTCAATTAGCCGCGTAAAGATCTAACTCGGATAAAATCTACCACACGTAACCCCTCCGTTTCCTTAAAGTACTTTAAGAGTATCACAATGAAGAGCTTCCTTGCCTCTCTAAGAATAATTATAATCATTTTTTACCTAGTTGAAGTGACGCATAGCAGGGGGGAACCGCTAAATACAGATTTTTATTGAAACTGTTGACATTAGGTTACGGATTGACCATTAACTCTTTACTACTCTTACTTCTAAAAGTATAATGAATCTAGAACATATGTTCTTGAGTGGGGTGGAGTAATAATGAGCAGTAGTAATCGTGAGAATAAAAAGATAGCCAACGTAATGGCTAATGCTTTACTTAACCAGCAATTTATTAGTGTAAAGATTTATAATGAGACTGGGGACGGGCAAATTACAGGTCTCATAACTAAAATTGATCAAGAGATAAGAAGAGTAAAGCTATCACACGAAAATGGTACGGATTGGGTAGCATTTGACGATATCTTGAATGTAGAATTGGTGGAATAATACCATGTAAAGCGGTATTTTCTAAGTTGAACTTTTGAGCCTATTCCAATCATATTATTGTATAATCAAATAAACGTTTTGAAAGTGAGCTGAAGCAGATGATGTGGTCGCCATTATTTGAAAATGATGTACCTGCAGTTATTCTCCCTTAACGGTAGAATAACGACATCTCCGTTAAGGACAGGAAATGTCTTGAAAAAACGGAGGGTACAAAATGAAAAAAACCTTATTAGGTTCTTTATATTTATCACTCGCTGCTAGTATTTGGGGCGGGATGTATGTGGTGGTAAAAGTTGTGGTAGACGTTGTACCACCACTTGAATTAGTCTGGCTTCGCTATGTTATTGCGATTATTGCATTGCTAATTATTGGCGTTGTAACCAAGCAATCATGGCGGGTTGAAAAACGAGACTGGCCATTCATTTTCATTATTGGGCTTGTTGGAAATACAATTTCTATCGTAACCCAAGAAGTGGGTACAATGCTTTCTAATGCACAAATGGGTGCCATTATTACTTCAACGACACCTGCATTTATGGTGCTGTTTGCGCGTATCTTTTTAAAAGAAAAAATGACCATAAAAAAGGCGATTTCGATTGTTTTAGCAACTATCGGTGTTTATACGATTGTCGGAAATGCCCATATCGATTTATCTCATCAACTTGGTGGCGTTTCACTGCTTATTGCAGCAATAACGTGGTCACTTATGTCTGTTCTTATTAAACGTGTACCGAATCAATATTCACCCATTGTTGTAACGAGCTATGCGACTCTTGTGGCAATCGCTTTACTAACGCCTTTTACAATAAGTCGATTAGATGAGCTCGATTTTCAAGCCATGATGCATCCAACTATTTGGGGTGGTCTTTTATTCTTGGGAATTATTTCGACCGCATGCGGTTTTTTGCTCTGGAATCGCGGACTACAAATGCTTAACGCTTCAAGCGGCGGATTATTCTTCTTTTTTCAGCCTGTAGTCGGTACTTTTTTAGGGTGGCTGCTGCTAGGTGAACGAGTTGGCCTGTCATTTGGGATAGGTACTATATTAATCTTTATGGGTGTATTGTTGGTCATTCGACCTAAACGAGAAACGAGACTTACTAACTAGGATCACGAGGCTGCCGCTGAAAAGAATCGGCAGCCTCGTTCCGTTAACAGGCAGTTTGGAAAAATAGGAAATAAAAGGAACGACCCCGCTGCTTAACGAATTATAATAAGAGCTAGAACTAACTGTTGGAGGGGGAGATTAAGGAAGATTTTCGTTATGCAGGTTATATCATGGCACAAGAAATACTAGAAGGAATATGGAAAGGGAGGAACCAACCTTGGTCAACGCCATCATAGAAGTGGACGGACTCGTCAAACGGTATGGGAAATTCACTGCAGTAAATGGGATTAATTTCCAAGTGCGTGAAGGGGAAGTGTTTGGACTGCTCGGGCCAAATGGGGCGGGCAAAACGACAACGATGGAAATGATCGAAGGTTTGCGGCGACCGGATGAAGGGAGAGCGCTTGTCGCAGGCTTCGATACGAAGAAGGATTTGAAGAAGGTCAAGGAAATCATCGGCGTCCAGCTCCAATCGACGTCGCTGTTCGACCTGCTCCACGTTCACGAGATCATCCGTATGTACGCAAGCTTTTATCCAAGCTCCGTGCCGATTGAGCCGCTGCTCGACGACATGATATTGCGCGAAAAAAAGAATGACCGCGTCAAAAACTTATCCGGCGGCCAGAAGCAGCGGCTCGCTATCGCGTTGGCGCTCGTGAATGATCCAAAGGTGGTTTTTCTGGACGAACCGACAACCGGACTCGATCCTCAAGCTCGTCGTACGCTGTGGGATATCGTGCTCCGCCTGAAAGAACGCGGTAAAACTGTAGTGATTTCAACGCACTACATGGAAGAGGCTCATGTGCTTTGCGACCGCATCTGCCTTATGGATAAGGGACAAATCGTTGCGCTGGATACGCCGGAGCAGCTCGTCCGCAGCCTGCAGTCAGACAGTGCCATCGAGTTTCGCTTGCCTGAGCAGATTCGGGAAGATGAGGCGCGAAAGAAGGAAGTGCTGACGCTTGTCCAGTCATTGCCTGATGTGAAGCAAGTTGACCAGCGTAAAGACACGTTTGTGCTGTACACGGATCATTTGCAAAATGCGCTGACCGCATTCGTACAACAAACTGCTGAGCAGAACATCCGGGTTTCCGATCTGCAAACGCGCACGGCAACGCTCGAAGACGTGTTCATCCACATGACGGGAAGGAGCCTGAGGGAAGAATGAAAGCGTATCGTCAATTGACCTTATCCCAATTACGACTATTTGGGCGAAATCGGCAAGTATTGTTTTGGACGCTGGCTTTTCCGATCTTTTTCATGGTGATGCTAGGTTCATTCTTAGGAAAAGGGGATAGCACATCGCTCTCCGTCACCGTTATCGACCAAGACCAGACGACTGCGTCGAAAGCGCTGCTATCCTCTATGAAGCAGCTATCCATATTAAAATTAACTGAAAGCACGGATCTCGACGCGGCGATGAAAGACCTAAAGCATGGCGATCGGCAGCTTGTCGTCGCTGTTCCCAAAGGGTATGAAGCTGCTGTGGGCGCTAAATCCGCCTCAATGGAAGGTTCCAAACTCACGGTCTACTACGATGAAACGAGTCAAACAACCAATCAGATCGGGCTCCCCATCATGTCTCAGATCGCCGATGGCATTAGCAAGCAGATCCTGGGTTACACCCCTGTCATCACGATTCAATCACAGGCGGTGCAATCTCTAAACCTGAAGTATATCGATTTCCTCGTTCCAGGCATCGTTGCTATGATGATTATGAATAACAATCTGAATGGCGTCGCCGGCCAAATCGCATCTTGGCGTGAGCGGGGTATTCTTCGGCGTCTACAGAGTACGCCGCTCCAACCTCGGAGCTTCATTGCCGCGCAAATCACGGCTCGACTCCTGTTGAATGGCCTGCAGGCAATCATCGTGCTGCTGATCGGCAGCCTGATTTTCGGGACGCAGGTGAACGGTTCGTGGCTGCTTCTGCTCATGTTCGTCGTACTCGGAACACTGACGTTCATGTCAATCGGCTTCATCATCGCCGCGCTCGCCAAAACGCCGGAAAGTGCCGGCCCGATTGCCGGCTTCATCTCCTTCCCGCTTCTATTTCTAGGCGGCGTCTTCTTTCCGATCAAGAATATGCCTGACTGGCTGCAGCCCGTAGTCAAGCTGCTGCCGATCTCGCATCTGTCCACAGCGCTGCGCCAAATCATGAATGTCGGAGCTTCGCTTGCCGACGTATGGCATGAAGCCGCGCTGCTTGGCGGCTGGATGCTTGTAGCCTTCATTATCGCCAGCCTAACATTCAAGTGGGAGTAATACTAAGGCAGCCGGCCAGATTGGATCGGCTGCCTTTTTTCTGCTTAAGTGCAGTTAGTAGTGTAATTATTTTAGACCATAAATTTATCATTGACTTGGGTAAGGGTTAAAAGTTATTATAATTGTGTTGTTACTTAAACGTTTAGGTACTTAAACGATTCAGTAAAATTAAAGGGGGAATATGAATGTCCAAACGTTTGTTGATTACCTTCGTTATTGTTGTTCTTTTCAGCTTTTCTTTTCTCGTTGGATGTACGAAGAAATCGACCCAACCAGAGCAAGATCATGTAGAACAAGACAGCACAAAGCAAGGAGGAGCTAAACCAGAGGCCGGAGCTGAACTGCTCGTTTGGGAGTCTAAGGGTCCTGAATTGGATTACTTGAAAGCGATCTCAGCAAGCTTTGAAAAAGAGTATGGCGTTAAAGTGAAGGTGGAAGTCGTTCCTGCGATAGACTCTGTGAAGAAACTTACGACAGATGGTCCTGCCGGAATTGGGGCTGATGTATTCTCTGCCCCACACGATCAATTAGGTAATGCCGTTACGGCGGGACTTGTTTTACAGAACGATACATTTAACGAAAGCATGCGAAATGATTTTATGTCTTCGGCGATTGACGGAGTCAGCTACAAGGGAGTGTTATACGGGTTCCCGACGGCCATTGACACTTATGCGCTTTTTTATAATAAAAAATGGATGGAAAAAGCACCGAAAACGTATGAAGAAATCATAAAGTTTGCAGAAACTTACAACGATCCCAAAAACAAAAAGTACGCCTTTATGTGGGATGTACGTCAGTTGTATCAATCCTATTCGTTCCTGGCAGGTTACGGCGGCTATGTATTTGGCAAGAATGGTACGGATGCGACCGATATTGGTCTGAATAGCACCAAAGCGATCGAAGGGGCGAAGTTCTTTCAATCGTTAAAGAAAATACTTCCGTTAAACGTTAATGACATTAACGATAATATCATTACAGGCTTATTCCAAGAAGGGAAAACAGCCGCTGTCATCAACGGACCCTGGTTAATGGCCGGTTTGTCTAAGGTCAACTTTGATTATGGCGTTGCGCCGCTGCCGCTTTTGCCTAATGGCGAACATCCACAAAGCTTTTCAGGCATTAGAGCGCTGTATGTAAATTCGTATACCAAATACCCGGTTGCCGCGAAAATGTTTGCTAGTTATGCAACAAGTAAAGAAAATTTAATTAATCGGTTTAAAATGACGACCCAACTGCCTCCTAGGAAAGACATGATGAATGATCCGATCATCACGAAGGACGCTAATGCATCGGCTTTCCTTGAACAAGCGAAATATTCGACGCCAATGCCGTCTATACCGGAGATGGGAAATGTTTGGGTGCCCGCAGGCGCAGCACTTGCTTCCATTTGGAACGATAATGGGGATCCGGCGACCGTCCTGAATAACGCGGTAGAACAAATCAAGACAGCAATGAAGACTAAGAAATAAGGCGGTCTTACGTATGGATTTGAATCAAAGTGCTATTCGACATCGAACGATAGCCGCTATTTGCTCCACAGTTTTTATTGGTCTAGGTCAACTTTATAACAAACAATTTCTTAAAGGATTTATCTTCATCATCTTGGCGCAATTGTTTTTCTGGAACTATTATCCCATTGCTTATAAAGGGATTATCGGCTTCATCACGTTAGGTGATGTGCCTACCCAAATCATCAATGGGAAAGTGGTTCATGGCGATCACTCCATTTTTATGTTAATAAACGGCCTAATCACACTTGTGATTATCCTTTTGTTCTTAGGCTTCTATGTAATTAACATTTATGATGCTAAGAAAAACGGGGGACTGAGGGATGAAGGAGACAGTGTTCCTGGATTCATGGATTCCGTTAGAAAAGCGAAATTCAGGAATTTCCCTTATCTCTTATTGCTGCCAGCGGCATTCTTTGTACTCTTTGTTACGATTATACCGCTCGTTTTTAATGTTCTGATTGCTTTTACGAACTATTCGGCTCCCGCCCATATTCCTGATCGATCCTTAGTAGATTGGGTAGGTTTTAGAACTTTTTATGATTTATTTGCCCAAAAAGCTTGGAGATTCACGTTATTTGGCATTTCCATTTGGAATATCGTGTGGGCTGTAGCCTCTACCTCATCTGTTTTTTTGAGCGGGTTACTACTGGCGTTGATGCTGAACCATCCTAAGATTAAATTCAAAAGATTTTGGAGAACCGTCTTTATCTTGCCTTGGGCAGTACCGCAATTCATCTCTATATTGGTTTTCAGGGTTTTATTGAATGGTTCGTTCGGTCCCATTAATGAGACAATCGGCAAACTTGGATTTTCTCCAGTGCCCTGGCTATCCGATCCGACCATGGCGAAAGTTACGATTATTCTCGTTAATTTATGGTTTTCGACGCCTTTCCTTATGGCTCTGATGTCGGGTGTTTTAACGACAATGCCGCGCGACCTTTACGAAGCAGCCGAAGTAGATGGCGCCTCAGGAAAGCAAAAGTTTTTCAAGATCACTCTTCCGCTTGTTTTACTGGCTACCGCACCTATATTAATTATGCAATTTGCGTTTAATTTTAATAACTTTAATTTGATTTATCTGCTTACGGATGGCAAACCAGATAGTCCTGCTTATTATTACGCGGGAAGCACGGATATTCTCATCTCGTGGATCTTTAAGATGACGCTTAATCAAAGTCAATTTAATATGGCTTCCGCCGTGTCTATCATTATGTTTATCTTTATTGCGATGTTTTCTTTATGGAATTATAAGCGGATGAAGTCAGTCTAGGAAGAGGATCTGGTCTAAATGTCTAAATTAAAATCCAACCTGATTGTCACAGGGATTTACATGGTTTTTGCCGTTTTGCTTATTGCGGTGATCTATCCGATCATTTGGGTTATCGGGACGTCACTTAATCCGGGTAATGCTCTTCTGGTAAGTAAAATGATTCCTGATGAGCCTACAATCGCACACTATATTGATCTTATAAGGAACACTGATTTTGTGTTGTGGTATCAAAATACAATCATGATCGCCATTACGAATGCTGTCGTGTCGACAACGCTTGTTGCGGCCACGGCTTACGCATTCTCGAGATTTCGTTTCAAGGGAAGAAAACAAGGATTAATGACATTATTGGTTCTTCAAATGTTTCCTGGCTTCTTATCCGTCATGGCGATTTTTGTTTTGTTATTACAGACCAAATTGTTAGACACCCATCTGGGCTTAATCCTCATTTATGCCGGAGGGTCCATTTCGATGGGGACATGGGTGATGAAGGGGCATTTCGATACCATCCCCAAAAGCCTGGAAGAAGCCGCTTTTATCGACGGAGCAAGTAATACGGATGTGTTTTTTAAAATTATTTTTCCTTTATCGCTGCCGGCGATTACCTTTGTAGCGTTAAACAGTTTCATAACGCCATTTATGGATTTTATTTTGCCGCAAATCGTTTTGAGATCATCGGAAAAAATGACTTTAGCGCAAGGCTTATATAATATGGTGGCCAACGAAACGAATTCCAGCTTTACGCTATTCGCTGCTGGTGCTGTGCTTGTGGCATTACCAATCACTGTGCTGTATATGTATTTCCAAAAGTATTTAATTAACGGAATTACGTCAGGGGCAGATAAAGGGTAATGGAGGAAAGTAGATTATACGTAAGGAGTCTGCCATGAACTTTGAAGCGATTTACCATAGAGCTGCTGATTCTTATTGCTACGCCTATGATGACAACTTATTCCATATTCGATTACGGACAAAGAAAGACGATCTTCAAATGGTGAAAGTCATTCACGGAGATAAATATGATTGGGATAAAACCGTTAGTGAGAAGCTTCTTTATAAGATGGCCAGCGATGAATTGTTCGATTATTGGCAAGCGGAAATCGCTCCTGAGCACTTTAGGTTAAGATACGCATTTGAATTGGCTTCTGGCGATCAAACGTATTGGTATACGGAGAGCGGCTTTTGTAAGGAGAAACCAAAGGATTCGCTGAAATTTTTCGATTATCCGTTTCTTTGGTCGAGTGAAGTTTTAAAGCCGCCGGGGTGGGTAAAGGAGGCCATTTTTTATCAGATTTTCCCTGAACGATTTGCGAACGGCGATCCATCGAATGATCCGGCAAATGTACGTCCTTGGGAGGATGTCAATCCGGGTCCGCAAGATTTCTATGGGGGAGATCTACAAGGCGTATTAGACCGCATCGATTACATTAGCGCCTTAGGTGTTAATGCCATTTATTTTACGCCTATCTTTGAAGCGGAGACTAATCATAAATACGACACAACGGATTATTTAAAAGTAGACCCCCACTTCGGTGACATGACATTATTGAAAAAGTTGGTCAATGCTTTTCATGATCGCGGTATCCGCGTAATCCTTGATGCGGTGTTTAATCATAGCGGTTTTTGGTTTGCACCTTTTCAGGATGTGGTTGCAAAAGGTCCTGACTCGGCGTATTGGGATTGGTTCCACATCAAAGAATATCCGCTTAAATATGAACCAAGGCCGTCTTATCATTGTTTTGCTTTCGAGTCCCATATGCCGAAGCTCAATACTTCGAATCCGGAAGTCAGCAAATATTTGCTGGACGTTGCGCAGTATTGGGTAAAAGAGTGCGACATTGACGGATGGAGATTGGATGTTGCGAATGAAGTCGACCATGAATTCTGGAGGGCATTTCGCAAGGAATTAAAAGCGATCAAACCTGATTTCTATATCTTGGGTGAGATTTGGCACGATGCCATGCCATGGCTTCGAGGAGATCAGTTCGATGCGGTCATGAACTACCCGGCTACGGAAGCCATCATTGACTTTTTTGCCAAAGAAACGACCGATGCGCAGCAGTTCGCCTATCAGATCAATCGCCTGTTACCAGAGTATCCACAGCAGGTAAACGAAGCCGCCTTTAACATTCTTGGTAGTCACGATACGCCTAGATTGCTTACCGTCTGTGGCGACGAAAAAAGATTCAAGCTTGCCGTCTTGTTTCAGTTTATTTTCCTCGGCGTGCCATGTATCTATTACGGGGACGAAGTGGGGATGAGGGGAGGCCAAGACCCCGATTGCAGGAGACCGATGATTTGGGACGTGGAAGAACAGAATCACACACTTCTGGATTTTTATCGGAGTTTGATTTCCCTGAGAAAAAGACATCTTGCCCTGCAAGAGGGTTCATTTCGAATTATTTATGCAAAAAATCGTCAACTTGTCGTACAAAGGCAGCATGCCAGCGAACAACTTACCATTTGTTTTAATCATAGCGAACACTCGGCTTCCGTAAACTTTGCACTTCAAAGTGAATCATCGCCTGAAATACTCATGGGTAACGGAACATGCCAAATGGCCGAAAATCAGATTTCCGTAAATTTACCTGCATTCGGTTGGATCATTTTGGCTGCGTCGCTGTAAGTAATTGACAAAGTAAAAGCGATGTGATTAAATCAACCTAAACGTTTAAGTAGGGTGGGTTTATCATGAAAAAAGCAACCATAAAAGATATAGCCGGAGCGGCTGGCGTATCCATTGCCACAGTGTCTTACATTTTAAATGATGTCAAAACGCAGTCCATTTCTGATGAAACGCGTGTGAAAGTGCTGAAAATCGCACAACAGCTTAAGTATGTGACGAACCGGACGGCTCAGTCGTTAAAAATTAAGAAAACAGGACTGATTGGCATCCTGCTGTTTAAAGACAAGGATCAGAATGCGTGGTCTGATTTGAAATATGTTAGAACTATATACAAGATTGAGCAGCTATGCAGCAAGTTGGGCTATCATGTTCTCTTTATGCAAATCGACAGTACGGCACCTTCCTCTAAGATCATCATGGAAAGAAATTTGGACGGCGTCTTCATCATCAATGTCGATAAAGAAAAGTTCTCAACGATATCCAATTATTTCGGTTTCGGTATCCCGATATTCATCATCGACAGTTACATTGCAGACAATTTATTTCACAAAATCATGCCGAACTTTGAGCAAAGTTTTCGCGTGTTGAATGATTTGTTCGCGGAATCCCCGCAATTTCTCATTATGGATGCTTACAACAATGAAGAACTGGTGGAGCTCATTAAAGACAAATCCAACCTGGATGAAGATCGGATATATATTTACGAGAACAGAGAGAGTTTGAACACTTTCTTAGCCAAATTTACCGATCGCCCTGGGATTGTAATGAACGAGTTTTTGGCTAATGAAGTATACAAGACTCATAAGAAAACAGTGGCTATATGTACGTGCCATTACTCGGAAATTCTCCCTGAAGAAATGATGAAAATCCAGTTTGAATTAAATGATTATGAAGAGATTGTGCGCAGTTTGGATCGGTACATGAATGAGCAGGATTACGTAAACCCTGATAAGTTTTTCTTATTGACAACCAAATTGTGACTTTGTTACAAGGAGAAATGCTTTGTGAATTCATCAAGGCTCATCGAGTTCAAAGATTTTTATTCCAAGACCCTTAATAATTACAGAAATATATTTGTTTATTTGCCTCTTAGTTACGATACAGATCTACAGAAGCGATATCCTGTTCTATACATGCACGATGGCCAGCACGTATTTTTTGAGGATCAAAAGGGTGAATCGTGGGAGGTTCACACAACGGTAGACAAACTGGTTTCGCAAGGAAAGATGCGAGAAATCATTGTTGTTGCGATCGCCCATGTTGAAGACGCAAGGATTGCGGAGTATATGCACGCGTTTCCTGATGGGAATCATGTTTTTGATGTCATCAATCAAGGCGAGCTTTACGAGGCTTTCCTCATTCAGGAGGTTAAACCTTTTATCGATCGGACACTCCGAACGTTAACGGGCAAAGAGCATACGGCTCTCATGGGATCTTCTGCTGGCGGGTTAGTGTCTTATAATATTGGATTCCGTCAATCGGACACATTTGGAATGATAGGAGCCCTTTGTCCTTTCTTTGTCAGCACAGACCCCGGCACGATGAAAGAAACATGGTTAAGTCACATCTACACGGAAAAGAAGAATCTGAAAGTCTGGATGGATGTCGGAGATTCTGAAGGTTTTACGGTTATGGAAAAGCATGTCCGGTATGTCACGGATATTCTAATAAGAGCTGGATATGTACTCGGAGACGATCTTATGTACTACCTTGCAGTTGATTCCGGCCACTCTCAAAAGGATTGGGCTGCAAGGGTTCACGCGCCGCTCATTTATTTTTTTGGGGAAATAGGCCAGCCTGTTCGGGTTGATCTGCATGGTCCTAGGGTTGTTGGCCTGAAGGGGCCTAAGGTTACATTGAATCCAGTGGTACACTTCGATAGCGGTTTTATAATGACGGATTTAAATGCTCAATATGGAGTTGTTGATCCCGAGTTATTGGAGGTTACAATGGACGGTAAACTAGTCCCTAAAAAAGAAGGGAAAACGACGATCCAATATAGGAATGGCAGCTTAACTTCTGCTCTGGATGTTACCGTTGTCCCTTATATGTCAGATACGGCTACGGTTAAAGTCTTCGTTAAAGTGCCGGATTTCACGCCAAAAACAGATAAGCTATATGCAGGCTTAGAACTGCCGATGATTCGTGAAGGACTGTATGGCGGAACCTTTGAGGTGCCCAGGGATATGTCATTTGAATTTCGTATTTCTCGCGGTCTAGGACAGCATGAAGTAGACAGCCAAGGCCGAGAACTTCCTTATCGCCTATTTACGACGGATGATGGTTTAGTTCTGAATTACGAAGTGGAGAATTGGATAGACTTAGCAGCTGCGGCTGATAGAGGTGAGCAGGATGGACAGCAAATCAAGTATTTTGCGGATTGAAAACTTTTACTCCACACATTTGGACAATAGAAGAGATATCTTTGTATACCTCCCCCCCAGTTATCGCTACGAAAAGAGTAAGCATTATCCGGTATTGTATATGCATGATGGGCAAAATATTTTCCATCCTGCCTTTAACGGCTACTCCTGGCAAGTAAACGAAACCGTGGATAGATTGATTCAAAACCATACGATGGAAGAAATCATCGTTGTGGGCATTCCCAACATGGGAGCAGAGAGGGCCGATGAATTTACCCACGAGATGGAAGGGATTCTCCATCAGTCCGATAAAGTTCAAATCAAGCCCAAAGGCCAATTGTATGAAGCGTTTATTATTGATGAGCTAAAGCCTTATGTGGATTCCGTGTTTCGGACCTTAACGGATCCAGATCATACAGCTTTAATGGGGTCATCCAGAGGCGGGCAAGTCACTTATCATATCGGATTTCGCCGACCGGATATTTTTGGAAAACTCGCCATCATTTCACCTTATTTCTACTGTGTGGACCCAATGACATTGGAAGAAACGCCAGTTTATCATGCTTTTAACATGAAACAGTCGACCTCTCGAATTTGGATCGATTTGGGAGGCAGTGAAGGCACCTTGGTGATGGAAAAGCATGTCCGTGAAGTTGCTGAGAAGCTGTTGGATTTGGGATATGGAGCTGATAAGGAACTCATTTATTTCAATGCTCCGGGAGCGGTTCATTCGGAGAAAGATTGGGCATTAAGACTTTCTTCTCCTCTCATTCACTTTTTTGGGGAAAAGGGGAAGGAACGTTCTTTATCTTTACACGGCAGTGAAGAGGTTGGTCTTACTGGCCCCAAATGCCGGCTAAATCCAATTCTTGATTTTCAAACCGGCTTTCAGATGTCTTTGCTGCGAGCGACTTATGAAGTGGAAGATCATCGCATACTGAATGTTCTGAACGACGGAACCGTAGTGCCGCTGGAAGAAGGGGAAACATCGGTAACGGTCAAATATCGGGATTTGGAAGCTGCAAAATCAATTCGTGTGGTCCATGCTCAAAAAGAACATGTGACTTTGGAAATGGTCGTTCATGTCCCAGCGAATACGCCTGAAAATATTAAAATATACGCCTGGTTTCCCTTCATTCATAACCGGGGAAATGACACCTATTACAATCAACTTCAAGTCCCTCTTCATGCCCAATTTGTCTACCAAATCAGCAGGGAAGATAGATCCGTCGAGGTTGATCATACGGGGAAACCTGTCCAGCGCAAATATAAAGCCTTATCGGATTCGAAAGTAGAAATTACAGTCGAACATTGGTCATAGACAGAAACTCCTTAGCTTTGTACATACAAGGCTGAGGAGTTTGTTGTTTAGATGAGTGGACTTTTTGATACTTAATTTAGCGATAATTTTATTGAATAATAATTCAATTAAATGTATTATTATACATAATATTTTTTCGCACGATTTTATAAATAGATTGAGGGAGAACTGGAATGATTTTAACTTGTGAATCAAATTTTCTAGAAGATTATCTGGTAGAAACAGAGGAAGTTGATTATAGTCACCTTTCCATTAAAGAAAAAGCAGCAGAGTTATATGACGAATCGTATAACGAAGATGATTTTGTGAAAAAAGCTTATGAATTTGTTCGTGATGAAATATCTCATTCTTGGGATATTCAAAGTTCACGAATTACATGTAAAGCCTCGGAAGCAATATTCTTTAAGGAAGGTATTTGTTACGCGAAGTCTAATCTGTTGTGCGCCATTTTAAGAAGCAAAGGCATTCCAACTGGTTTTTGTTATCAACAGCTTACAATAGGTGACACACCAGATACAGGGTACTGCATCCATGCCTTAAATGCAGTTTACCTCAAGTCCATAGGAAGATGGGTTCGCCTAGATGCACGTGGAAATAAAGCTAATGTTAGTGCGGAATTCTCTACAGATGAAGAAAAGCTGGCTTTTCCGGTAAGGGAAGAATACAACGAAGTGGATCATCCAGAAATATATAAACGGCCAAACTTAAAAACAATTAACGCATTAAAGCAAAATACAGATTGTATACAGATGATTCTTCATGGTTTACCAACTAGTTTATAGTCATTTAGTGAAAAAACTTGTAAAGTTTTCGAATTTTCAAAAATTATGTTTACCTTACAATGGATATTTGATAATATAATCGCAAGAAATTAAATGCGACGAAGAGAAGAGTAAATAAATGAAATCTTTCGCAGAGAGCTCCGTTAGCTGAAAAGGAGTAAAGAATTCTTTATTGAAAAAAGCCTCAGAGCAGCACATCGGATCCACTTGTAAGGGTGATGGTGTGCCAGGAGCTCCTGTTACAGAGCTAGAGTATACGCATTAGATGATAATGCCGTACTTGAAGAGGCTAATATGGCGACATACTAGCGAATCTGGGGTGGTACCACGAGTGCATACAAATCTCGTCCCTAAGACTGATTAAAGTCTTGGGGGTGGGATTTTTTTTATTGGTTGAATAGAAGTACAGATCACGTGCAACATGCGGTACCAAATCAGACTGTTTGAATATATATTTAGGGGTTCCACTTAAATCATACCATTTTGAAAGGATTTGAATATCTGATGTCAGAAAAATTGAAGGTTGGAATTGTAGGAGGAACTGGTATGGTTGGTCAGCGGTTTGTTCAGTTGCTGGATCAGCATCCTTGGTTTAAAGTGACGGCCATCGCCGCTAGCAGCAGTTCTGCCGGTAAAACATATGAAGAATCTGTGCAAGGCAGATGGAAGTTGTCTGGCCCAATTCCTGAAGAAGTGAAAAATATCGTCGTACAGGATGCATCGAAAGTGGAGGAGGTAGCCGCTCAGGTCGATTTTATTTTTTGTGCAGTGGATATGAAAAAGAATGAAATTCAAGCGTTGGAAGAGGCATACGCAAAAACGGGCACGCCTGTTATTTCCAATAATTCTGCACATCGCTGGACGCCGGACATCCCGATGGTCATTCCGGAAGTTAATCCAGGGCATATTGAAGTGATTGCTGCACAGAGAAAGCGGCTTGGAACCTCCACCGGCTTCATTGCCGTTAAGCCCAACTGTTCAATCCAAAGCTATGTGCCGGCCCTTCATGCACTGCTAGATTACAAACCAACAAAAGTGGTTGCATCGACGTATCAGGCGATTTCCGGAGCAGGTAAAAACTTTACCGATTGGCCCGATATGTTGGATAATGTCATTCCTTATATTGGCGGCGAGGAAGAAAAAAGCGAGCAGGAGCCGCTGCGCATATGGGGCAGCATTGTAAATGATGAAATTATTAAAGCAAGTGCTCCTTTAATTACAACGCAGTGTATTCGCGTTCCAGTAACGGATGGGCATTTGGCTACCGTATTTGTTTCGTTCGAGAAAAAACCTTCGAAGGAAGAAATTCTTGATCGCTGGCTGCAATTCAAAGGACGACCGCAGGAGCTCGGTCTGCCAAGCGCTCCAAAACAGTTCATTACTTATTTTGAAGAAGAGAACAGGCCTCAGACTAAACTTGATCGTGAAATTGAGCGCGGTATGGGTGTTTCGGCGGGGAGATTGCGCGAGGATTCCATATATGATTTTAAATTTGTAGGACTATCACACAATACATTACGCGGAGCAGCGGGTGGTGCCGTTCTGATCGCCGAACTGCTTAAAGCGGAAGGGTACATTCAAGCAAAGTAGAAGAATTTATATTTAATGAAAGAAGCCACTTCTTATTCTTAGTAGAAGTGGCTTCTTTACTTTTTTCTAAAGTGGTGGCCGCATTACAGCACTGCTCCTTAACAATTCTCTCCTGCAGGGATTATGTACCAAGACCAAAGTCCAGCACGAAACTAAACCTCAGACAGTTATCACTGCTTCATTTATTTGCTAATCTTATTGCTATAGAACGTGGCTGCTATTGACGTCATGCTGCTTGTGGCAGTTATTCTCCTCTCAGCAGGGTGGTTGCTGATCCGATGGTTTCAAAAACGGAAGAAGCAAGGACGGGCGGCAGTCCAGATGGAGGAACAATGAACAGACAGTATAAGCCTGTTGAATTTATGAGGAAGAAGAACATGAAATGGTTAAGGAAGGCCGATCACAGCATGTTTGTATGGTGCAATCAAAAGGTAAATCACATTGTTCTGGATTGGTTGTTCGGATTGATTACCCACATGGGCGGCGCAACGTTTACGATTCTATGTGCCGTATTAGTTATATGGTATGCACCGGATGATTGGGGAGCGGTCGGTCTGCAAAGTTTAGCGGCTTTGGCCTTAAGTCATGTGATTGCCGTTATTATTAAGAAAAAGATGCGCAGAATTCGCCCATTCCACGTCATGCAGCAAGCGAGAGTAGGGAAATTTCCGCTTAAGGATTACTCGTTTCCATCTGGCCATACCACCGCTATTTTTGCATTCGTCACCCCCTTTCTATTCCTATCGACACAGGGAGTTGCTCTGTTATTGATCATCTTTGCGGGATTGGTTGCCTTTTCACGTGTTTATTGGGGATATCACTACCCAACGGATTGCGTAGCAGGAGGTACGATCGGAATGGGTACTGCTTTGCTGGTGGTTTATATGACGAATTCTTTATTGACATGACATGAATCAAGAATGGGGGGGCTTGGAATGCCGCCTATTGAACACTATGAAACGATCAGAAAATAAGTGAATTATAAGCCCTCGAGGAGTGTAAATATGGAGTGGATTAGCAATCTCTTTGAGCAGTACGGGTATTTTGTTTTAATTTTAGGATTGTTTACCGAATCATTAGCCTTGCCTTTCCCAGGAGAATTGGCAATGGCGATATCTGGTCACATGTCTACTTTTGGAAGTTTGAATATCTTAATCATAATCTTCTGTTCTTATTTTGGAGCTATAGCTGGTACGACAGTTACTTATTTTTTTGGTTATAAACTGGGTACACCTTTCTTTGAAAAATATGGAAGATTCTTTTTTCTGAACCAAGAACGAATCATTACAATCACGAATTGGTTTAATAAATATGGTAACAAGCTCATCCTTGTCAGCTATTTTATCCCAGGTTTGCGGCACTTCACTGGCTACGTGTCCGGCATTCTAAGGGTTCGGTTAGGCACCTTTCTCTTCTATAACTTCACGGGCGGACTTGTATGGGTATTGGCTTATGTCATGATCGGTAAAATTTTCGGTATAAAAATAGAGCAATTCCTCCACATCATTTCGCAATACTCCATAGCGGCAATTATTGTTTTGGTGGTTGGAGTGGGGATTGGATTTCATATTAAGCATAAAAAACATGCAATTATAGCTTGGATACGTACAATAAGCTGGCATAAATGACAAAGACGAGTTGTTATCTGGAGATAAACAGCTCGTCTTTTCATGCCGGCGATTTACTCTAAAGTATTCTATTGACTTAGAGTGCGCTCTAAGATGTAAACTTACACTATGGAAAAATATTTGAGCATTCAAGCCATTTCTAACCTTACTGGTATCACCGCTCACACCTTGCGTTACTATGAGAAAAACGGTCTGATTCATGCGATCGCCAGGGGTTCGAATGGTCGCCGCCAATATTCTGTCAACGATCTAGCATGGATTCGTTTTTTGGTAAGGCTTCGCACTACAGGAATGAGCATTAAGCAAATGCAACAGATCGCCGACCTGAGAAGACAAGGCTCCGCTTCGACCAAAGAAAGGAGAGTTCTGCTGGAAGCCCACAAGAACAAGGTAGCGGCACAGATCGAAAGGCTTCAAGAACATTATGAAGTCATTAACGAAAAAATAGAGATCTACCGTCAATGGGAACTAGAAAACCAACTGAATGGAGGTAGTTAAAGTGATGAACTCACCATATGAGCTTGGAAATAAACTGTTTCAAGAAACAGATGAAGAAGGTATCCAGGCAGTCGTCAATGGTTTAAGTAACGTGTCCCCGCACATCAGTAGATACATCATTGAGTTTTACGGGCAAACTTTCAGTAATCCCGTACTCACCTACCAACAAAGAGAAATGATCGTGATCTCAGCGTTAATTTCATTAGGCGATACGCCAAATCAACTCAAGTGGCATATAAACTTCGGTTTAAAAGTTGGGATTACGCCAGACGAAATGATAGAGATTGCTACTCATTGCATACCGTTTTGCGGCTTCCCGCGTGCTTTAAATGCTGTTGGCGTTGCGAAACAACTATTTGCAGAACTAAATATCGAAGTAAACATCGAGGACGAGCTGCTGCAAAGTGTAGGAGAACGACGGGAAAGAGGCTTGGCTAAACTTCAAGAAATTGACGGTCAACATGGTGACGCGGTTGTTGATTCACTTGCCGATATTGCCCCACAGTTAGCCGAACAAATCATCGAATTTGCGTTTGGTGAAATCTACAGCCGCTCAGGATTAAATCCTAAGCAACGTCAACTCGTTACGTTAGGAGCCTTAACTGCTCAAGGTGGATGCGAGCCGCAGTTGCGCGTACATCTCAATGCCGCAATTCGTGTAGGCCTAACGAGAGAAGAAATTATTGAGGCATTGCTGCACTGCTCCCCTTACACGGGATTTCCTAAGGTGTTAAATGCAATTACCGTTGCGAAAGAGATCTTCTTATCGCATTAATGTAGACGCCATTAGGGCTGCCATTTGGCGGTCCTTTTCTCATACGACAGGAAACGATATCACTTGATTCGCGAACATTTCCCAGCCTATTGACAAATATAGTATATTTCGTTAGCATCATGGAGAAACGGACAATTGTCCGTTAATTTGAAATTTGACAAGAGAGAATCAGCAGAAGATGCTGAGTCGGATGGAGGGAATACATGTCTTCAGGAAAAAACATTGCAGCAACAGAAGCCCCGTTTTCAATGCGAAGCATATTAGGGCCGTTGGTGGCAATTGTGGTTGGAATTTTCATGGTCATTTTGGACGGAACGGCAGTAAACGTTGCTCTTCCTAAGCTGCAAGAGGAATTTAAACTATTGAACTTGTCCTTAGTACAGTGGACCGTGATCGGATATGCGCTGGCACAAGCAGCGGTCATTCCTTTAGCGGGCTGGCTATCCGACAGATTTGGCGCCAAGAAAATATTCTTGATCTCAGTAGGTCTATTCACGATTGGTTCTGGTCTATGTGCGCTGGCTAATTCGGTTGAAATGCTGATTACTTTCCGTATCATCCAAGGCCTAGGTGGCGGTGTTGTTGTACCGATTGCCATGGCGTTCATCTATCGTCTGTCGCCGCCGGGAAAAGTAGGGGCCGTCATGGGCATGATGGGTATTCCGATCTTGCTGGGGCCGGCACTTGGCCCCGTTGTTGCAGGCTGGTTGGTTGAGTATCATAGCTGGCAGTGGATATTCCTGATTAACCTGCCTATCGGTGTCATCGGAATTATTCTCGGAATCCGTACATTACCGAATATTGGGCGGCAGTCGGTTGCATCCTTGGATTTATTAGGCATGCTGTTAGGGCCAATTGCCTTTGCAGCGCTAGTATACGGCGTTTCTAACGGTGGGATTGACCCGATTACCGGGAAATCCACATGGATGGATGCGGATACGCTAATCGGCTCAGGAATCGGTATTGTGGCGCTTATTTTATTCATTATCGTGGAGTTAAGACGTGAGAATCCGCTGCTCGAGCTTCGCGTTTTCCGCTCAGGTAATTTTACGAAAGGGATCATCGTACAATGGATTTCACAGATTGCGATGTTCGGAACCATGTTCCTTGTCCCTCTATATTTGCAACAGGCTCATGGCTATAGTCCTTTGAAAACAGGGCTCATCATGCTTCCGCAAGCGCTGGCTTCCGGTTTATTTATGCCAATTGGCGGTAAACTGTCCGATCGTTTCGGAGCTCGTCCGCTCGTCTTGGCGGGTATGGCTCTTACAACGATTTCAGCCTTGTTACTGTCAAATATTTCTGCAGATTCAGGTATAGGTACAGTGATCCTGCCGCTTGCACTGCTAGGCGCGGGAATGGGACTGTTTATGATGCCTCTCAATAATCATTTGATCCAATCTGCACCACAGAATTTGGTTGGACGTGTAACGTCGCTCACGAACGCCGCACAGCAAGTTATGATGTCCTTCGCTATCGCTATTTTGATGACGATCTTTACCACGAAGATGAAAAATGTAATGGTTGAATCAGGTAAGCAGAAGCCGGATTTAGACTTGTATGCTTCTTCCTTTGGGTACACATTCTTAATTCTGCTGGGTATCGCGGTTGTCGGCGGTTTGCTTGGTCTTATGCTGCAAAAACCCAAAAAGGTCGAAGGCGAGTCAACAGACGGTGCAGAAATTCCAATGATCGTTAGTCATTAAACTTAAATGAAAAGCCCGGTCCAGATGGAACCGGGCTTTTTTCGCAATAGAATCGAGGATCATTGATTTTGTGATCTGCTACTGGAGGATTGATTTTCTTTAAATGCCTCAGCCGCTTCCTCTGCGGAAAATTCCGTATCATCTTTACCTGGGACAGGCATTTTGTTTAACTCCGTAGTCTGTACTTCTGCCTTTGTTGCCTGATTATCTTGATTGGGCATTGTGACACCTCCTTTATTCAAATAACAACAAGGAATAGTTTCCCACTGTATGAAAATTTTTATACGGACACCGTGTACGAATATGACGATTGTCACCTCGATCCGGTGACTTGATTCACTTTTGAAACCCTCCCTGAAAAGTGATAATAAGACTATAAAATTCTTTAAGGGAGTGTTATTATATGAACTCAACAGTATCGTTGATGATTTCGGCTTTGATTTTCTTTTTCATTCTGCGTGGACAATTGAGTGGCATGCGTAAGCCGCTAAAAAAATCAGGAGTAACGTTACTGCTGCCTATCCTATACATTTCTACTTCGTTAATGCAATTGTTTGATCCAAAGCTGCATATTAGTGGAGAGCAAGTAATCATTGCTTTGTTGATCGGTATGATTGTTTCAATCCCGCTCATTGTGACGACCAACTTTGAAGTTCGAGACAATGGCAACACGTTTATTAAGCGTAACAAAACGGTCTTTGTACTGCTGATCGTGATCTTTGCACTTCGTTTCCTCGCAATTGCGACTATAAAATCAATTGATCCAAGCACACTTAGCTTTATGTGCAACCTGGTGACCTTTGGCTACATCGCGACTTGGCGGATCGTTAGTTTTATTAAATTCCGAGGTGTCAGCTCTTCGAAGCAAGCTGTGTTGAATGTTTAACTCCAATTGGAATAAATATCTATTGATTAATAACTTGAAGCTATTTAAAATAGTAAAAGTTGTTGAAAATTAAATAGGAACCCTCATCATCCTAGATGAGGTAGAGGTCGCGATGTTGAAGAGTACGTCGGAGGAAGTCCAGTAGAGACTGTTGATTCCGATGAAAAGGCAACATTGCCGAAGCCGCACGGTATACTGACCGTGTCTGGCTGGGGCCGTTTCCGAAAGGAGCGGAACTGTCATACTGCTGAGTCCAAAGCAGTGTGTTGTGCTATCTTGATACAGGATAAATGAGGGAGTAGAAGCTGCCTGACTTATTTAAGAGAGGCGGCTTTTTTGCGTTTTTAGCCTTCTATTTGAGAAAAGCTAACGGAAAACACGGTAAAGGGAGCGGACAGAAAATTGAAAGAGAACAAGTTACGTAGAGGTTTGAAGTCTCGCCATATGACGATGATTTCACTCGGCGGATCGATAGGAACAGGGTTGTTCCTAGCCAGCGGCGGGGCGATTCATACGGCTGGACCAGGCGGCGCGCTGTTAGCCTACTTCATCATTGGAATTATGGTTTACTTTTTGGTAACAAGCTTGGGAGAAATGGCGACATATATGCCGGTATCTGGAACATTCAGTACCTACGCAACCAAATTCGTAGATCCATCCTTAGGCTTCGCGCTAGGGTGGAATTATTGGTACAACTGGGCAATTACAATCGCGGCAGAGTTGTCCGCGGCGACTTTAATTATTAAATTCTGGCTGCCTGACAGCCCGTCTTTCTTATGGAGTGCTCTATTCCTTGCCTTGATGGTTGGTCTTAATTTATTGTCTGTTAAAAGTTACGGCGAGTCGGAATATTGGTTCGCTATGATCAAGATTGTCACAGTGATTGTGTTTATCGGTATCGGATTGCTTATGATCGTCGGCATCTGGGGCGGGAAGGCGGTTGGATTCAGTAATTTTACAGCGGGTGACGCGCCGATTTCGGGCGGCTTGCTTGCCGTACTTGGCGTTTGTATGGCTGCCGGCTTCTCCTTCCAAGGAACCGAACTCGTCGGTATTGCAGCAGGGGAGTCCGAGAATCCTCAGAAGAACGTTCCTCGCGCGATTCGCAGCGTGTTCTGGAGAATTCTATTGTTTTACATTTTGGCTATTTTCGTTGTTGGGATGCTGATTCCGTATTCCACAGATACGCTCTCTAGCGACAGTGTAGCAGCAAGTCCGTTTACGATTATTTTCGAAAAAGCAGGCTTAAGCATAGCAGCTTCTGTGATGAACGCCGTTATCCTAAGCTCGGTTTTATCCGCTGGTAACTCAGGGATGTACGCTTCCACACGCATGCTGTGGGTATTGGCCAAAGAAGGTAAAGCGCCTAAAATATTCGCTAAATTAAATAAAGCCGGGATTCCGGTTTACGCCTTGCTCGCGACAGCTGCACTTGGAATGCTTACTTTCCTTGCCTCCTTTTTTGGAGATGGTCAAGTATACATTTGGCTATTGAACGCGTCAGGTATGTCCGGTTTCATCGCGTGGCTTGGTATTGCCATAAGCCATTACCGTTTCCGTAAAGCTTACGTTGCACAGGGGCGCAAAGTAGCTGATCTTCCATACCGCTCCATCTGGTTCCCGTTCGGGCCGATCTTGGCAGGCGTCATGTGTATGATTGTTATTATTGGCCAAAGCATGAGCGCTTTTTCGGACGGTCACGTGGACTGGAAGTTCTTACTGGCTTCCTATATAGGAATTCCATTATTCTTGGTATTCTGGCTGGGTTACAAGTGGAAATACAAAACAAAAGTATTAAAGCTGGAAGAATGCAGTTTGGATACTACCTCTGATTAATTGAATAAATTTGGATACTACCGAAGATTAATTAAATAAATTTGGATTTGGGATTATGTCCATGTATACTTTGCTTTTTATTGGGCAATAATAGTTGTTATTGCGTTAAAAACGGAAAAGAAAGAAACCTGTTTACCGGATAATGTTCGTATTATAAAATGTATCCATATTGGAATTGAAAATTGAATGAAGTATTGCCTGCAATATGGTTAATCTCTCCTTTCAGGTAGACGCAAGAATGAAGAAGCTGTGATCAATGATCCAGCTTCTTTTATGTTTTGGGTCTGGGGTAAGTGAAGCTTAACCCCTATTTATTTGTGTGCTCTCCAGAATAAGCGCGGTTTCCGCGCTTATTCTATTTAAAGAATTTATATGTTTTGGGTTGGAGCGAACTTTAACGAGAAGAAGTGACTACGGTTGGGTAAGCCTGCAATTATACATGCTTTTTTCTTTGAATAGCTCCTAATCGTAAAAGCCTGCAATCGTGCAGGCTTTTACGGTCATTTTTTAATTTCAGGATGGAAAAGCTAAAAATTACTGCATAATAGCAGGCGTTTCCTCTATTCAAACGATTTTAGCAAAATACCTGCACTTTCGCAGTTATTATGGGGATTCAGCTGCAAAACGCTATAGTCTTCTTGTACACCGGAGAACAGCGAGTAGTTCCTTGCAAAGAAACTCGCCAAGTAACAGCCGTGTCGTGAATTACCGCCTCATGCACAAAAGAATGGGTTACACCAAGGATCTGAGGCAGAGCCTGAGGTTCTTTTTATGCTCGGGGTCATTGAATAAGTTAAAATAATATTAGACTCATGAAATTTATGTTTGGAGTTGATATTAATGTACTTGCGAAGCCTTGAGATTCTGAGGAATAATCAGACGGATCCGAAAAGTTATCCATTTTCCATACCTGCGGTGAAATCTTTAAAATCGCTTGCTTTTCGAACGAATGTCACCTTTCTTGTTGGGGAGAATGGTTCGGGCAAATCCACGCTCCTTGAAGCAATAGCTTATCAAAGCGGATTTAATACGGCTGGCGGAGGGAAGAACAATGACTATGATGTGGATGCTTCGCATTCCATTCTGGGGGATCATATTCGTCTTTCTTGGATGCCTAAAATCACGAACGGCTTTTTTCTAAGAGCAGAGACGTTTTATCATTTTGCCTCACATTTGGATACTTTGCCCGAAAGTTTGCAATATTATGGTGGTCGTTCTTTACATGAGCAATCGCATGGTGAAGCGTTTCTGTCTCTTTTTAAACATCGTTTTGGAAAAAAGGCGATTTACCTTCTCGACGAACCTGAGGCGGCGTTATCCCCTGCAAGGCAATTGGCATTAATGCGGGTTATCAAAGATTTAGAGAAAGAAGCTCAGTTCATCATTGCAACACATTCTCCGATACTTCTCGGATTCCCAGATGCGCAGATTATTAACTTTGATGTTCATCCCATAGAGGAAATTAGATATGAGGACACGCTGCACTACATTGTCACCAGACGGTTTCTTGAAAACCGAAAGACAGTCCTGCAGGAGCTTTTTTCCGAATCAGATGATATAAATGAATGAAAAACGTAACGGAGACTTTAATACGAAATCAAGAAGGAGGGAATCATAACCACAACAAATCATTAAAACAAGGGAGTATGGCCAATGAATTCAAATCATGTACCATTGACGTCATCAGAAATAGGAAACTTGTGGATGACTTATCAAGAGAAAACAATGTTATTGAGGTTCTTAGAGTATTTCCTTGAACATGCTGAAAATGAAGAAGTTCAACAAATCTTAAAATCGACTTACGATTCAACGGAACAAATGGTAGGATCCATTAAACACATTTTCCAACAAGAAGGAGCCGTTATTCCACTTGGATTTACAGGTAACGACATTAATAAAGGAGTTCCTAAGTTATTTGATTATCTATATGAACCCATGTTTTTACATATGATAAGCAAGATTGAAGCTAGTCTTTTTGCGTTGTACTCAACAATGTCCTATCGGAAAGATATAAGACAACTATTTAAGCAATTAACAGCAAACGCACAAGAAATGTTTGACCAATGTACACAATTTCTATTGGACAAAGGGGTACTTGTCCGCCCGCCTTTTATGACCATGCCCAAAGAAGTTGCCTTTGTTAAAGATAAAAATTATTTATCAGGTTTTAATTTGCTAAGGGAAACAAGAGCATTAAATGCTATTGAAATTTCCCTGATCCATCATGCCATTGAGACAAACCTTACAGGCATGCAATTAATGATTGGATTCGCCCAAGTCGCACAGGATAAACTTGTAAAAGAATATTTTATTGAAGGAATGAATTTGTCAAAGGACGTTGAAACTACACTAGGTGAATTTTTACGTAAGGATTACATAGAACCGCCTGCTACTCATGCAGGGAAAGCAACGAATTCAACGATTGCTCCATTTTCGGATAAGTTAATGATGTATATCACCAATTTATTAGGATCATTTAGTATTGGGAGTAATGCACTTGGTGGAGCTTTTAGTTTACGAAGTGATTTGCTGTTGACGATGGCGCGACTTACTCAGAAGATTGTACCCTTTGTCAAAGATGGTGGAGAAATCTTGATCAAATACGGCTGGATGGAGGAGCCGCCACAAGTAGAAGATAGAAGACAACTAACGAAATCGTGACTGAAAATGTGTTGTTCATTTTTTAACTAATGAAGGACTAAACCTTAATAAAAGTGGAAGAGGCTGCCGACATAATGGATCGGCAGCCTTCTTGGTTAACAGGCAGTTATCTTTAAAAGATAATTGCAAATTCATGCGATTCGTTAAAAATCCGAATAAGCTGCTGCATTAAAACTTTCCGGACCGACCCGAAGCGGTAGGGTGCTATTGGAACTTATGAATGCGGAATAAATAAGTTGGCTAGTAGGAGGAGCTGGGACGTTGTAATCTGATCCTGTAACGGTATAAGGAAAGATAAGAGACCCCTCTACTGGTGCTGTAGCTGGTATGGTTAGATTAGCGGAGTACACCAATGGATCTGTTATCAGTGTTCCTCTTACAACTTGGATAAGGATAGTTAAATCTGTTGCGTTACCTGGAAACGAAATGGTTGCAGTTGCAGTAAATTGAACACGTATGAGTCCTCCTGGATTCAAACATTCTAGCCCAACCTGTCCAAATAGTGTGGGAGTGCTGGAGGTCGAAGAACTGATCGATTGTTGAAAACTAGCATTTTGCGATGTTCTTGCATCTAATAACCAAGGCATTAAATACACCTCCTTTTTGACGAAGCTTATTTATTATATGAAGCCATATTGAGAAAAGGTTGTATGCTTTGTCCTATTTATGCGTTGTCGGTTAAGCTGGATTCAAACGAGATTGAGTGCCTAGAGGAGTCTTATGTAATGGATACGGCAATCTAAACTAGAAAGACGGACCACTGCATGTACAGTGGTCCGTCTTTCTCTTTAAGGAAAATTGGATTTGCCCATAGTAAAATAAGGCTGTAATTTATAGATTAAAATGTATAGATCAAATGTTGGGATTGATAGTTAATTCGGCAATTTAAGGAGGCAATAGTGTCTTGAAATGAGGTTTCGATGGGTAGAAAAAAGGGGAAGGGGTATTGCCTTGCCAAGTCAATCCTCAAGAACTTGAATCATGGGCATTTGGTTTATTAATCGGTAATGTTTCTCATATAATATTCAATAATATCTTTCCTGCGAATAATGCCAATGAAAATATTGTCATCATCTACAACCGGAACGAAATTTTGATCAGCTGCTAGCGCCAGCATATCTTCCATGTTTGCATGAATGGAAACGGACTCATTGTGAATATGTTTCTCGATTTCGCTCACTTGCACTTGATGGATATTATCAAAATGAATCCCAGGTGTATTCTTTAACGTCCATAACAGGTCACCTTCCGACAATGTACCCGTATATTTCCCGTCACTATCAACAAGAGGAAGAGCTGTATAATAGTGATTTTCTAATTGTTCTAACGCTTCCTTCATGGAAGCTGACGATGTGATAAAGGCAACCTTGTCTTTGGGTAATAGAAAAGAGGCTATCTTCATAGGTATAAACTCCTTTTCTCTGAAATTTCAAATAACGATATGTTAATTAAAACATAAATATCTTACAAAGACATTGAAAGTTGTTTCCATTTTAGCATGAGTCGCCAGAATATGTCATACAGGATCGAATACCGGTAGCCTAATAAATGAGTTCATCCAATACTTGCGATAGCCTAACCAGATCCTCCCTAATGTCCCGACAAGACCTACCGATCATACTCAACTCTTTCCAGCCTTCCTCAATCTCGGCAATCATCAGGTCGATATCTCCATTCGTGATCTTTCTTTCCTCCATATTGGTCAGCATTCTAAGCTCCTTTAATCATGATAATGTTTCAATAGTATAAGTTTCGTTATGTAGTTCGCGAATGAGGGTGTAGAAGACAGTCGAATAATAAACTGAACTGTTCGAGCGGGATATTTTAATTAAAATCAATTCTTATCTTCTATTTTAAAACTATATATTGCATCATTAGTACAGAATCATAAGCTCAAGAGTAAAGGGGATGTGCTGCTCAAATGAGTAAAATTCAGGAATTTAACGCGCTGCATGAATCCAATGAAGTTTTATTGCTGGGGAACGCCTGGGACCTACTCTCCGCTCTGTCACTTGAGAAAGCCGGATTCAAAGCCATCGGTACAACGAGTTGGGGAGTAGCGCAAAGCTTAGGATATTCGGACGGCGAAATGATTGAATTTGCCATACAGCTTAATGTTGTGAAAATGATCGTAGATCATGTGAAAATACCTGTTACTGCAGACATTGAGTCTGGTTATGGAAAAGACGATCAAATGATAGTCGACAATGTCTTAAAACTTGCAGATTTAGGTGCTGCAGGAATTAATATAGAGGATTCGCTCAAGAACCAAGCTGGTCTCAAACCATTGGACCAACAATGCCATCTTTTATCGAAAATTAGAACAGCATTAGAGAAAAATGGCTATCAAGGATTTTATATCAACGCGAGGACGGATACCTACTTACAAAATCAAAATCCTCTAAATGAAACGATTGACAGAGCAAATGCCTATGTCGAAAGCGGAGCAAGCGGTATTTTTGTTCCCGGATTGAAAGAAGATGACGAAATTAGAGCAATTCTATCTCAAACAAATGCCCCACTAAATATTATGTCTTTGCCGGGACTTACTAACTGTAATAAGCTTAAGGAGCTTGGAATCAAAAGGTTAAGTATTGGAGGTGCGTTATATCGGAAGGTTAACAACTTATTGGATCATTGTGCGGCTCAGATTTATGAGTCTCAGGATACATCGATATTATTTAATTAAATAAATATGAAATCGTATAACCTGAAGAGCAGAGGCCACCGCCTTTGCTCTTTTTGTATGGAATTTTGATCATAATCTTAAGTTTAGTTGTGTCAAATAAACTTGACATTATGTTTGGTAGACAATATACTATGTAAAGAATACTTTACTTATTAGTAAATGTTAACAAAAAAAGGAGAGGTGAATATGTCCTTTCAAGAAAAGAAAAACATCGTATCTTTATTTACCACCTTACTCATTTTTTCTATTTATAGTATGTATGTGTTTCAAAAGTACCAAGAAGGGAGCTTTCATGCATCGAATGAATTCAGCTTCTGGGGAGCCTTTATCTTAATCTTAATCCCGGTGTCGATTGTAGCAAAAGTCATCATTCATATCGTATTCAGTATACTTAATACCCTAGCAACGAAAGAGAAAGAACCCTTAATTACGGATGAGCTGGACAAATTAATTGCATTGAAATCCACGAGAAATTCTCATTATGTTTTTATCATTGGTTTTTTACTATCCATGATACCGCTGGTCATGGATCAACCACCCTATGTCATGTTCATCATACTTATTGGTTCAGGTTTATTGTCAGAGGTGGTTGGAATCAGCACACAGCTATATCTCTATCGAAAAGGAGTCTAAGATGGGCAAGGGGCACATTAGCAACAATATTCGGACCTTACGTTTTAATCATGATGAAATGACCCAACAACAATTAGCGGATAAAGCAGGAGTGACACGACAGACCATTGTTGCCATCGAGAAAGGAAATTACTCTCCATCTCTGGAATTAGCTTTTCGTATTGCTAACGTCTTCGGCCGAAAGTTAGAAGAAGTGTTCTCTTTTGAGGAAAATTAGGAGGGGTTAGAAATGACAAACCGTAACAACGAAGCTTCACCGCTTTTTTATGCTAGAATCGCTGGGATCGGGCTTCTACTTATGGCCATACTTGCTATGTTTTCTAATTTTTCTGTTCTTGAGGGTCTAATTATTCCGCATGATGCAGCAGCAACGGTTAATAACCTCATAGCCAATGAGATGTTATTTCGGAGTGGATTTATCAGCTTTATCATCGTGCTTATTCTTGATTTGCTGGTAGCTTGGGCACTATATGTTCTGCTCAAACCCGTTAATAAGAATCTTGCTATGCTCGCGGCGTGGTTTAGGTTGGTCTACACCGCTATTTTTGGGATCGCCTTGTCTAATTTATTAAATGTTTTGCCACTTCTAAGGGGTGCTGAATACTTGAAGGCATTCACAACAGATCAATTAAAGTTATACGCTCAGGTGATGTTACTGATCGATGCATTTAAAAATGGATGGCTGATTGGTCTGGTATTTTTTGGATTCCATTTGCTGTTCGTTGGTTATTTAATCATCAAGTCGGGAGGCTATATTCCAAGAATAATTGGGATCTTCTTGATCCTTGCATCTGCGGGATATGTCATAGATAGTCTTGCTCATTTTCTTCTACCCAACTACGCCGACTACCAAACGATATTCCAACTGATTGTAGCCGTACCGGGTGTGATCGGGGAGCTATCCTTAGCTTTCTGGCTTCTGATTAAGGGGGTAAGGGTTCAACAACGGCAATAGCTATCCAAAAGAAGAGGGATACTTATTGGATTATGGTTTCGAACAATATGACGAATTAGACCGAACAAAATGCCCCCTCAATCCCTCACAACCCTCAACAGGCAACAAATTACCTACCCATCACAAACAACTGTCCGTTCTTCCGCGACACTCCTTTCGGTACAATGAAAGCGCATACTGTTTCGCGAAGGAGAAATGAATCATGAACTTTGACCTGAACGTTGTACCTTTCAGCCGGAGAGAATCGTTCCTAGCGATTTCGCTTCTGCCTGAAGCCCAAGATCGACAACAAGGCCTGTATCTGCGCACCGTACGTGGCGGCGATGATAAATTCGGTGAGGCGTTTCATATCGATATGCTGGATGAAAGCGGTCAATCCGTGCCATTCCAGGCAATAGCTTGCCCGGAGTTGATCCGGCTTGAATCGACGGCAGGCATAACGGCTGAAATATGTATCTCGGATCGCCGAACATTTCGGATTCGTACGAAAGGCTGTGGAATCCGCTTAACTTTCCGCACGGCTGCTTACGATTACGCGTATCAAGCAGCTTCCAGCAGCTGGGAAGTGAACAGCTTCACCCATGAATGCAGGTTCATGCTGACAGCGCTAGTTGGCGACTTGAAGATGGAAGTGCCATGGGACAAAATTAAGAGTTCCTACGTAATCGCAGACTTCTTGCCTGAAGGCAAATCGGGCATTTCCGAGTTTGCTGTAGAGGAATTCCACACCGTGTGGGAGCCGCGCAATGCTTGGGAATCCTTCGATGACGCTGTGAAACAAGTGAAGGAAGAGTTTAACCAATGGCTGGATCGCTCTCTGCATTTGCCTGAACGCTTGCACGAAAGTCGGGAACTTGCGGCTTATATCACGTGGTCCTGCCTCGTTCCGGCAGAGGGGTGCCTGACCCGACCTGCAATGTATATGTCGAAGAACTGGATGACGAATATTTGGAGCTGGGATCACTGCTTCAATGCGATGGCGCTAGTTCGCCATGATCCAAAGCTGGCATGGGATCAATTCATGATTTTCTTTGACCGTCAGGATGAGAGTGGCTTGATTCCGGATTTCATCAATAATAAGTACGAGCTCTGGAACTGCAACAAGCCTCCGATTCACGGTTGGACCCTTTCCTGGATGATGGCCAGAACGGACTATATTAAGGATGCGCAGCTTCGGGAGGTCTATGAACCACTCTCTAAATGGACGAAATGGTGGTTCCGATATCGCGACGGCGATGGAGATGGCATTCCGCAATACAATCACGGTAATGATTCTGGCTGGGACAACAGCACAGCCTTCAATAATGGCATTCCAGTAGAAAGCCCGGATTTAGCGGCTTTTCTCATTCTACAAGCAGAACTGCTTGCTGAGATTGCGGGACTGCTCGGGTATGCGGAGGAAGCGAGCGAATGGCGGCGCCTTGCGGAGGGCACACTTGAGAAGATGATTCGTCATTTCTGGAAGGATGGCCGCTTCACGGCTTGCAGCTCCGGCACGCATGAGTTATCCGAAGGGGACAGTCTCCTCTTGTTCGTTCCCATCCTTTTAGGCAAACGTCTGCCCGAGCAGATCCGCACAGCTTTGCTGAAGGGGCTAAGGGATGAAGAGCGGTTCTTAACCACGAATGGTTGGGCGACAGAGAGTGTGAAAAGTCCTTTCTACAATCCGGACGGCTATTGGCGAGGTCCGATCTGGGCACCGTCAACCATGCTGCTCGTGGAAGGAGCAGCCGCAGCGGGTGATCGTGAACTGGCAGAAGAGGTAGCGCGCCGATTCTGCAGTATGCTGGATCGCAGCGGAATGGCCGAGAATTTTGACGCGATTACGGGACAAGGTTTGCGTGATCGGGCTTTTACATGGACATCGAGCGTGTTCTTGATTTTAGGAAATGAGTACACAACTTAAATAAAACCTGCACTTCCTCCTGTTACAAAATGAGCAGAGGGGAGGTGCTTTTCCGGTTTGAGGGCATCGGAACTCAATATTTGAATAGGGAAGCTAACGCGGCCTATGTTGGAATCTCATGGATGGAAGATACATTGTTCGCTGAAAGTGTTCCATGCTACACTTAAGAGTAAGATTTTTCAGAGAAGCTGGAGGGAGGGTGCGATCATCAAAGATTATTTGCAGAAGCGATTCAACATCCGCCTTTTATCTGGCTCTTATCGGAGCATTCGCACGAAGCTGCTCTTCTGTTTTCTCATTGTGACGATTATTCCGCTGCTCTCGCTTGGGGCCTTGTCTTACTATCAGTCCGCGAAGGTCATTAATTCTCAGTTTGGCAAATATGGGGAGAACGCTGTGGCGCAGTTGGAGCAGCAGATGAGTTCCTATTTGAATCGGATGAATCAGACGACGGAGACGGTTTATTCTTATTTACTTGATCCTGCAAGGGTCGATCTAGGGAACCAGGTTCCGACGACTTATAAAGAAATTATGGATAAGGATGATTTTGAAGTTCTTCTGAAAGCGCTTAAAACTGATCGGACGACTGGCATTTATATTATTACGAGCTCCGGCTACTATTATGGAGAAAATAATCTTGATGTCTCGAAGCTCAGCCGTATTCCGGCTTGGCAGTCCATGTCGGGCGCTAATGAAGGGAAGTACTGGCTAGGATTTTATGCTCAGAATCATGGGATGAAGGAAACCGAAGATTCCGGGATGCCCGTTCTGGGCTTAGCTGTCCCGATTAACAATCCATACGGAGCGCTGCGGGGAAGCAAAATTCTTATTGAGGAGAATGCTGAAGATCTGCTTCATATGTTTAGGCTATTCGAGAACGATACGAAGGCTCATCTCCGAATAGCAGATCCGCAGGGGCGAATTATATATGAGACAGTAACTGCCTTCACATCGCAAACCAGTGATATTGTTTGGAACAAAACACTTGCGGCTAATCAATGGACGATCGAGGCGAGGCTGCCTGCCCAGTCGTTTTATCGCTCCTCCGGCATTATAAGATCGAATACCATTATGGTTGCTGTTGCTTCATGTCTATTGGCTTTTGGGTTAGCGTATCTATTCTCATCTCGATTCACCGCGCGGATTCGCCGTCTTAAGGATGCGATGCAGAAGGTCAGCTTCGGTAAGCTGCATACAAGGACTCAGGTTGAAGTCAATGATGAGCTGGGCATTTTGGATACTAGTTTTAACAATATGGTTGGAGGCATTCAGACTTTGATTGGCGAGGTTGAACGGAGCGAGCGGCTGAAGAAGGAAGCGGAGCTGAAGGCCTTCCATTATCAGATCAACCCGCATCTGCTCTTCAATACACTTAACTCCATTCAATGGAAAGCCAGGCTTCAAGGAGCAGAGGATATCCGCCAAATGCTGTACCATCTCACGATGGTGCTTGAAGGTAATCTAGATATCTCGCAGGAGCTGATATCGCTTGGCCGAGAGCTGCGGATGATTGAGCATTTTCTGAAAATCCAAGAGGTCCGATATGGCCCTGTTTTCAAGTATGAACTGGCATGCGATGAACAGCTCAAGCGTTATCTAATTCCCCGAATGACACTGCAGCCGTTGTTCGAAAATATTTTCTTCCATGGCTTCGAAGATGGCAAGGGAATGATTCGCCTGACCGTTCGGGATGAAGGCAATCATTTACGGCTTACACTATCCGATAATGGAGCGGGTATTCCTGCGGATAAGCTGAAGCACCTGCTTCGGCCAAGCGATACGAAGCGTAAGGGCAGAGGAGGCTTAGGCGTGCAAAATGCAGATCAGAAATTCAAACTGCATTTTGGCCTGCAGCATGGGCTAACGGTCCAATCTATCCAAGGAGAAGGGACAACGATCATCATAGAATGGCCAAAGAAGGAGGAGAGTCCGCATGGAAACAATCAAGACCATTAAGGTGATTATCGCAGATGACGAGAGCATCGTTCGTAAAGGACTTCGTTCCACGGTTCCTTGGGATAAATACGGAATGGAAGTGGTGGCGGACGCCCCGAATGGCCGCAAAGCTTGGGAAGCTTTCCTTGAGCATCGGCCACAAGTTGTCATTACTGACATTGTTATGCCCGAAATGGACGGAATCGAATTGTCACGCCGAGTCAAGGAAACAGCACCCGATACGAAAATCATTCTGCTCAGCTGTCACCGGGATTTCGAGTACGCTCAGCAGGGAATGAAGCTGGGAGCAGCCGGCTATCTGCTCAAAACCGCCTTCGAGGATGAAGAGCTGGAAGGCATGTTGGCGAAGTTTCAACATGAGCTTGCGACAGCTCCTTCGGCACCAGCAGCTGCCCAGACAGTTGGCTGCGAAGATGAAGATGAGCGGCTCGGTACCTTGCTCTATGCTTGGTTGAATGGCCACAATGACAAACTTGTCGGGGAGATGGAGAAACGCACCCGCGAGGTGTGGTCTTTCCACAGTGAGCCGGTTTACACTTATCTGATCAAAACTTCCGGGTGTGAAGCGTCATGGCTAGATCTGTTGAAGGAAGCGCTAGAGGAAGATCGCCAGCTATGTAAAGGGGCAGTCATTCCCTATGGGGATGACCGCTGCTACTTTATCGTGCCCGAATCGCTTCTAAATGCTGCGGAGAGCTTGCTTGTGGAGAGAAAGAGCGAGAATGCGAAGCTGCAATGGGCCAGAAAAGGGCCGCTTACAAGTACAGAGGAACGTCTTGAAGCGTTGTTAGTCCTGCATAAAGCTGCGGAACTGGAGAAAGCCTATGGCGTAACAGCCGCAGATTGGCCGGAGCCGATCTGGAAAGCGGTTAAGCTTCTGCATGACAATCCAGCGGCTGAATGGTCTGTCAGCGATGTGGCTGGACAGGTTGGTCTCAGCCGAAGCCACTTCTCTATTATTTTCAAGAAAACGCTGGGAGACAGCTTTGTGGCTTTTCAATACAAACGTAAGCTCAAGCTGGCCTACGGATTATTAAAGGATACAACGCTGACGATGCAGGATATTGCTGAGCGCACGGGGCTTGGAGACAGTAAATATTTCAGCAAATGGTTCAAGCGCTGCACAGGCCAAACGCCGAGCCAGTACAGAGCCGAACATAAAGACGGCACCCTCCGAACATATGGACACCCACCTCGGTGAATCGAACAAAAACGCACAAACATTCGAATAGTTATCGGTTTTGAACCGCTTTCATTTTAGTTATGATGAAAGCGGTTCAATTATTATCTACTCATTCACGGATAGGGGAGCTGACAGAATGATCAAGAAACTTTCACTCATTGTTCTTACGACTGCAATGGCGGTGACGACGCTTACAGCATGCACCAGCAATAACGAAGGTACGACTAGCAAGGCGACACAACCGGCGAAAGGTAGCGATGCTGCCAAAGAGAAGACGCTTCGATTCGCTACATGGGATACCGGGGATGCGCTGAAGATCGAGCAGGATATCGCGAAGAAGTTTGAAGCGAACCATCCAGGAACGAAGGTTC
The DNA here is from genome assembly GCF_025369935.1 of Paenibacillus andongensis. Lineage (NCBI taxonomy): Bacteria > Bacillati > Bacillota > Bacilli > Caryophanales > Paenibacillaceae > Paenibacillus > Paenibacillus andongensis. Next base: position 1,226,814 of record NZ_CP104467.1, read on the forward strand.
AGGTAGAAGCGTATGCCGATGGTTTTGACCAGAAGCTAGCTGCGGGTTTCGGCGCTACGAATCCTCCCGATGTCATGTACATGTGGGACTTTCCAACGTATCATCAATCGCTTGAGCCGCTGGGCACCTACGCTGATGGGGACAAGGATCTGAAAAAGGAAGATTTCTACAAAGGGTTGTTCAATTACGCGACGATCGAGAACAAGCTCTATGGAATCCCAGCTGGCTTCACGACTCGTGTCGTGTATTACAACAAGAAGATGTTTGATGATGCTAAGATTCCTTATCCGAAGGACGGCTGGACATGGGATGATTTCCAGGAAATCTCCAAGAAGCTGACGGATAAAGCCAAGAAACAGTATGGTTTCGGTGTTCGAGCGGATAACGATACGTACGATCTGCAAGGATTTGTATGGAGTAACGGCGGCTCTTATATTTCTAATGACGGCAAGACGATAAACGGCTTCATGAACAGCAAAGCAACTGCCGGAGCTATTCAAATGTTCGGGGATATGGTTAAGAACGGTTCGGCCGTACTCGCCGGAGGTAAAGGACAGCAAAGCGGTGAGGATATCTTCAAAGGCGGCAAAATCGCCATGTGGGAAAGCGGTATCTGGCCGCTGGAATCGTTCAAGGAAGCAGGCATTGATGTAGGGACAGTGGAGATGCCGGCTTTTCCAGGCAAACCAGTCAAAGGTGTGATTGCTGAATCAGCCCTATCTATTGCGAAGGATTCGAAACAGAAGGATTTGGCTTGGGAGTTTATCAAATATTATGTTTCCAATGAAGCGATTAAGATGCGCGTAGCGGATTTACCAGTCAGAGTAAGTGTCGTAAACGAGCTTAAGAAGGATCAGGATCCTCTGTACAAGCCGTTTTATACAATGCTGCAGCGCTCCGACAATTCGCCGGCGTTTCTGCTCAATGCCAAGTGGAACGAAGTGAACCGTCAGCTATCTTCGGCCGTAGAGGCAACTGTGCTTGGCAGTAATGCACAGGATGCGCTGGATCAAGCCGTCAAAGACAGCGAGCGTTATTTGAAATAAGATTTCTACAGAAAGAAGGTTAGGAGATGGCTCAGACCTACCCGCAGCAGGCAAACGCAGGGAAACCAATGGCCAGCCTCAAGCCTAGAAGGAAACTCAGTTGGGGTGGGGTAACTCCCTACCTCTTCATTTTCCCATGGATCTTCGGATTCCTAGTGTTCACTTTAGGGCCGTTGTTATTCTCGCTTATTATTTCATTTTTCGATTGGCCGATTGTAGGTAAAGTGCGCTTTATCGGTTTAGGTAATTATGTGAATATGTTTACGAAAGACCCGCTGTTCTGGAAATCGTTCTGGGTGACTATCAAGTTCGCAGCGCTGTTTGTTCCGCTCAATATAGCGGTTGCGCTTGGACTTGCGATACTTCTTAATCAGAAAATTCGCGGCAGCGCGATTTTTCGAACCGCGTTTTACTTGCCCTCTGTGATCTCAGGCGTGGCGCTAGCTATGATCTGGTCCTGGGTGTACAGCGGAGATTACGGCATTCTGAATTATTTTCTGTCGATTATCGGTGTGCAAGGTCCGGACTGGTTGAATAATAAACAATGGTCTCTGGTAGCGATGGTCGTTGCCAGCCTATGGGGACAAGGCTCGATGATGCTCGTTTTTCTTGCAGGGCTCAAGGGAATACCGAAGGATCTCTACGAATCTGCTTCGATCGATGGTGCTGGTAAGCTCAGACAATTCTTTAGCGTTACGATTCCGATGCTCAGCCCGACCATTATATTCAATCTGATTACATCCATCATCGCGGCGTTCCAACAGTTGACCCTTGCGCTCCTGCTCACCGGAGGCGGTCCGCTGAAATCAACGTATTTCTATGCGATGTATATGTATGAGAATGCTTTTAAGTTTTTTAAAATGGGTTATTCCGCGGCTAACGCATGGTTCATGTTCCTGATTGTCCTCAGTCTGACGTTCCTTGTATTCAAATCGTCAGAGGCTTGGGTGTTCTATGAAGGTGAAATGAAGCAAAAGTCACAGAAGAAAGTGAAATCAGGCGAAAGGAGGCGGTCTGCATGAAACGGATCATCGTTTATACGATGCTGATAATCTGCTCACTGCTGTTCGTCGCTCCGTTGTTCTGGGCGGTGACGACGGCGGTGAAATCCCCTTCGGAGCTGTACCTTTTCCCGCCAAAATGGATTCCTTCCGTTTGGAAATTCAGCAATTTCGCCGATGCATGGACGATTCAGCCTTTTACCTTATTCCTGGAAAATACCGTCATTGTGACGTTGATGTCAACGCTCGGCCAACTGATATCCTGTACGCTCGTAGCCTATGGGTTTGCGAGATTCGATTTTAAAGGGCGCGATCTGCTGTTTCTGATCGTGCTTGCTACGATGATGATCCCTTGGGAAGTCACCATGATCCCGCAGTATATGGAGTTTAACTATCTGGGCTGGATTAATACGCTCAAACCGCTTATAGTTCCGTCGTGGTTCGGCTCGGCTTATTTTATCTTCTTGCTGAGACAGTTCATTCTGACGCTTCCGCGTGAACTAGATGAGGCGGCAACGATCGATGGGGCTAACAAATTTGCTATTCTAGTGCGGATTATTGTTCCGCTCATGGGACCATCGCTCATCTTAGTCGGTGTATTTCAGATTATGAGTTGTTGGAACGATTATCTGGGACCGCTCATTTTCCTAAATGATCAGTCGAAATATACACTGACGCTTGGATTGTCGCAGTTCAAAGGGATGTTTGGCGTCGATATGCAGTCCATTATGGCGATTACCTGCCTGATCTCCATCCCGCCGCTGGCTGTGTTCTTCTTCGCGCAGCGCTATATTGTCGGTGGCATCGCCGGTACGGGGATTAAGGGGTAGATTGGTCCTTTCTATGATAAAAGTCATTGGAAATTATACAATCATATCCCATTTCCTGCAGTGAATATCATCATTCTATTGCAATTATCCAATGAGTTATAGAGACATAGAGAGAGATTCGAAAGGAGAGACAACCATGCGTAACGAGAAAACGGCACGTGATTGGGATAATCTTGCTGTGTTAGAGCGCAATCGCGCGAAAAGCCGAGCGTATTTCATCCCGCATTCCGATAGGGCCGGAGCTTTGAGCTATGATCGAGGGAGCTCGCCTTGGTTCAAATCATTGAATGGCAGTTGGAAGTTTCATTATGCGAAGGGGCCTGAATGGGCACCGGATGATTTTTACCTAGAGAATTATGACATGTCGGGCTGGGATGAGATTCAAGTTCCGAGCCACTGGCAGCTGAAGGGTTATGGAAATCCGCATTATACGGACTTATATTATCCGTTCCCGGTTGATCCCCCGCATGTGCCTAACGATAATCCGACAGGCAGCTATGTGCGTGAGTTTGAACTTCCGCCGCATTGGGACGGCAGACAACTGGCCGTGAAATTCGATGGGGTGGATAGTGCCTTCCATGTATGGGTCAATGGAACATTGGTAGGTTACAGCCAAGGAAGCCGATTGACGTCAGAGTTTGATCTGACACCATATGTTAAGCAAGGAATCAATCGTATGGCGGTTCGCGTCTATCAATGGTCAGACGGCAGCTATCTGGAAGACCAGGACATGTGGTATCTGAGCGGTATTTTCCGGGATGTGTATCTGGTTTCGGAACCGTCCTCCACGCGGGTCGTGGACTATCGAATCGTTACCGAATTGGACGCGGACTATCGGGATGCGACTTTATCGGTTCAAGTTGAGCTGCAAGGAGATGCTTTGCAAGGGGAGCTCCAGCTGCAGTTGTTGGATCATGAAGGTGCACATGTTGTTTCAGCTGAAAAGCTGATTACTGTCGCCGCTGCTGGTCAGACGGTTCTGGAATTTTCAATGCCAGTCACGAAGCCTGCTCTCTGGAGCGCTGAAGCTCCAACTTTATATCATTTGACGATAAGCATCGTGGGCCAGACTGGTAAAGTAGTGGAGGCGGTTGCTCAACGAGTTGGCTTCCGCAAGATCGAAGTGAAGGATGGCCAGTTTTTGGTGAATGGCAAGGCGATCATGCTAAAAGGTGTAAACCGTCATGATCACCATCCCGATACGGGACGCACAGTGACGCTGTCGACCATGATTCAAGATGTGAAGATGATGAAACAGCATAATATGAATGCGGTCAGAACCGCTCATTATCCGAATGATCCGCGGTTCTATGATATTTGTGACGAATACGGCTTATATGTCATGGAAGAAACCGACTTGGAAACACACGGCTTCGAGCCTCTGGGCAATATTTCACGGCTAAGCGATGACCCTGCTTGGCAGGAAGCGTATGTCGACCGCGTGCGCCGCATGGTGGAGCGTGATAAGAATCATCCGTCCGTCCTGTTCTGGTCACTTGGCAATGAGTCCGGCTTCGGCTGCAACTTTCGTGCGATGTCGGCTTGGTGCAAACAAGCAGATCCAACGCGGCTGATTCATTATGAAGAAGATCGCGAAGCGGAAGTGTGCGATATCGTGAGCACGATGTACTCCTCCGTAGAGAAGATGCAAGGCTTCGGTCAGCTGGTTGATCATCCGAAACCGCATATTCTATGCGAATTCGCCCATGCCATGGGGAATGGTCCAGGCGGACTCAAGCCGTATTTTGATACTTTCGATGCTTATAGAAGGCTGCAGGGTGGTTTCGTTTGGGAATGGATCGACCACGGTATCCGCAGGAAGACAGCGGATGGCAAAGACGACTACGCTTACGGCGGAGACTACGGCGATGTGCCGAACAACAGCAATTTCGTCATTGACGGTCTTGTTCGTCCGGATCGGACACCTTCCCCAGGTCTTATTGAATACAAGAAAATTATTGAGCCTGTCAGGGTCGAGTATATAAAAGATGACTGCATACGCATCATGAATCGTTATGATTTTGTGACGCTCGATCACCTCTATGCAGATTGGAGCGTGACGGTAGAGGGGCGAACCGTCCAAAGCGGCGTGCTTGTTCTACCGCGAATTGGTCCTGGTGAAAGTGCAGAGCTGCATGTTCCCGTGAGAGCAGATCTGCAGCTAGCCTTATTGAATCAGGGGGCTGAGCGTTGGTTGAACGTCGGTTTCACCCTTGCGGCTGATTGCATCTGGGGTGAGCAAGGACATGAGGTAGCTTGGGCGCAGCTCGCGCTAGAAGCAGTTGGGAAAAGTGAGCTAACTAGAAATGCCGGAGTTAGCGCCAATTCGTCCGCTTCTGCGGCAGCTGGTTTGCCAATGAGGAGTTTATCCTGCACAGAGGAAGGGCGCAAGCTCATCCTCGCAAACGACTCATTCCGAATCGCATTCGACACCCGGCGGGCAGGAATAAGTTCGCTGCGAATGAATGGCCAAGAGCTAGTGAACAAAGGGCCGCGTCTGAACTTCTGGCGTGCGCCGATTGATAACGATATGTATGTCCTGCCTGACTGGTACAAGGCGCATCTCAATAGACTCAGCGAACGAATCGATGATTGCCGTTGGGAGCGGTTGGACGAAGGAACGATTCGTGTAACTTGGGATTCTCGCATTGCACCCCCGGTATTCGACTGGGGCTTCCGATGTGAAACGACTTACATCATAACAGGCTCAGGCCTTATCGTTATTGATGTGCACGGCGTACCAGAAGGCAAGCCGCCTGCCATGCTTCCAAAGATTGGACTCCAAATGGAGATACCGGGAGACATGGATGCTGTGACATGGTACGGACGTGGTCCGGGAGAGAACTACTCCGATAGCAAAGAAGCAGGACGGTTCGGTGTGTATCGTAAGTCTGTAGATGAACTTTTCACGCCATATATTTATCCGCAGGAAAACGGCAACCGCACGGATGTAAGGTGGGTTTCCATTACGGACGGCGCGGGAATCGGCTTGCTCGCGGTAGGAGCACCGACACTTGAATTCAGTGCTCGACGCTATACTGACGCGGATTTAGAAGCAGCCAAACATGCGAGTGATCTTGTTCCACGGGATTTCATTACACTAAACCTGGATTACAGGCAAAATGGTCTGGGCAGCAACAGCTGTGGACCGGCTCAATCCCCGGAGAACACAGTCACATCGGAAGCTTTCCATTTCCAGATGCTGCTGAAGCCCTATTTATCGGAAGATGCCCTGCCTGAGCGGTTGAGCCATCAAATGAAATTAGAAATGAAACAGCTACAACAGGAGGGTACAAACCATGCTTAATACACAAGACGTTTTGAACTTATCGGGAAAAATAGCGGTTGTGACCGGCGGAGCCTCAGGGATTGGGCTAGCGACAGCTGAACTGCTGGCCAGCTTCGGAGCGTATTCCATCCTTCTAGATATTAACGAAGATCAAGGTGAACAGGCTGTAGCTGCAATCAAAAAGCAGGGAGGCCAAGCAAGTTTCTATCGCTGTGATGTGTCTTCCTCTGCCGATTGCCAGCGTGTTGCAGCAGAAATTGATGCTGCACACGGACGAATCGATATTTTGTTCAATAATGCCGGGATTATTCGCCGTAAAACGGTTGTTGAGCTGGAAGAACGCGATTGGGATTTAGTGATTGATGTCTCCTTGAAGGGCGTTTATCTACTGTCCAAATCTATCATCCCAATCATGGAGCGTGAGGGCGGAGGCAGCATCATTAACTCCGGCTCCGGTTGGGGACTTAAAGGCGGAGACCGCGCTGCTGCCTACTGCGCTGCCAAAGCTGGCGTTGTGAATTTAACGCGGGCTATGGCTATCGATCACGGCGTCGCCAATATTCGCGTGAACTGCGTATCGCCAGGCGATACGGACACGCCGCTGCTGCGTGATGAAGCTAAGCAGCTGCAGCGAAACGAGGCGGAATTCCTAATCGCCTCTGCCGGCGGCCGCCCACTGGAGAGACTCGGAACACCGCGAGATATCGCGAATGCGGTCCTATTTCTGGCGAGTGACATGTCTTCCTGGGTAACGGGAAGCGTGCTCGTTGTTGACGGCGGGGGCATTGCCTAAAAGCGATTCGAACCCAGCTACGCTTGGCAGTTAAGAATCTATAAAATCGTGTTTTAAAAGTCCGCTTTCAGAACGTGGACTTTTTAAACTACCTTTATAAGTACAACGATGAATGGAGGCGTTACCTTTGCCTAATAACAGAACTTATGCCCATCCTTATATACCGAATACTGTGCCTGAGGTTCGTGATGCGATGCTGAAGGAAATCGGCCTGACATCAATGGACCAGCTTCATGACGCCATTCCAAACAGCTTGAAGCTGAATCGGGAGATGAACCTCCCGCCAGCCATGACGGAATATGAGCTGCGCCGCCATATAGATGGTCTACTCGCCAAGAATAAGCACGGTGCCGCTTATCTGAATTTCCTCGGAGCGGGCTGCTGGCAGCATTTTATTCCGGCTGTCTGTGACGAAATCAATCAGCGTTCCGAGTTCGTTACAGCTTATGCCGGTGAACCCTATGAAGATCACGGACGATTCCAAACCCTGTTCGAGTATCAAAGCCTGATGGCTGAGCTGGTTGATATGGACGTCGTTAATGTCCCTACCTTCGACTGGGCACAAGCGGCTTCAACAGCGATTCGGATGGCGGGCCGCATTACCGGCCGCCGTGTTGCACTGCTTCCAAAGTCAGTCGATCCCGACAAAGTGATGATCATTAACAACTACTGCACACCAGTGATGGAGCTGCGTTTTGTTGAAATCAACGAGGCAACCGGCAAAATGGACTTGAATGATTTGCGCAGCAAGCTATCCAGCGAGGTAGCTGCGGTATACTTCGAGAATCCTGGTTACCTTGGCATCATCGAAGACCAAGGACATGAAATCTCGGAGCTTGCTCATTCCGTGAATGCCATCTCCATCGTTGGCGTGGACCCAATCTCACTTGGCGTACTTCAGCCTCCGAGCCAATATGGCGCAGATATCGTCTGTGGAGATTTGCAGCCGCTGGGGATGCATATGAACTACGGCGGCGGGCAAGCCGGATTTATCGCGACGCGCGACGAAGAGACCTATGTCATGGAATATCCTTCACGGTTGTTCGGCATCGTGCCGACCGAGGTTGAAGGTGAATATGGCTTCGGCGACGTGGCTTATGAGCGCACATCCTTCGCGCTTCGCGAGAAAGGGAAGGAGTCCGTCGGTACCCAGACAGCATTATGGGGCATAACCGCAGGTGTATACTTGTCCTTGCTTGGGCCAACGGGTATGCAGGAGGTCGGCGAGACCATCATACAGAAATCGCAATACGCTGCAAAGAAACTCTCCGCCATTCCAAGCATTTCCCTTCGATTCGGCGAGACTGCTTTCTTCAAGGAGTTTGTTGTTGATTTCAACGATACTGGCCTAACTGTTGCTGAAATTAATGCGCGCTTGTCAGAAGCGGGAATATTCGGAGGCAAAGATTTGTCCGCTTCCTTCCCGGCATGGGGTCAATGTGCCCTCTACTGCGTTACTGAAATTCATTCGCAGGCTGATCTAGATCGTCTAGCAGACACCATTCAAACCATCGTTCGTAAACCGTGATCGATTGATATAGAGAAAGGACGGAACGCCATGAAACGAATTCGCAGAGATCATAAAGTCCGTAATTTTCATCAAGCCAAATGGGATGAGCCGGTCATCTTTGAGCTTCACCGTCAGGGTGAGCGAGGGGTCATTCCGCCAGGAACGGAAGCTGGCATTGCAGCTGAGGTGGGAGATGGTATTGGACGTATTCCAGTTTCCATGAAGCGAAAATCAGCGCCGGCTTTACCCGAGATCGGTCAAGCCAAAGTGCTTCGGCATTACTTGCGCCTATCCCAGGAGACTCTAGGCTCCGATTTGAATGTCGAGATCGGACAAGGGACCTGTACGATGAAGTATATTCCGCGTATCAACGAAATGCTTATCCGTTCGCCACATATGATGGAGCTTCATCCCTTGCAGGATGCAGATTCCGTGCAGGGCATGTTGGAAATTTTCTATAAACTAGACCTTGCCATGCGTGAGATCAGTGGGATGGATGCCTTCTCGTTCCAACCGAGCAGCGGCACGCAGGCCTTGCTTGCGATGGCTTCCATCGTTCGTGCTTATCATGATTCGCGGGGTGAGGGGGACCAGCGGGATGAGATCATCACGACGATTTTCTCTCACCCCTCCCAAGCGGCGACAGCTGCGGTCAAGGGCTACAAAATCATCACACTGCATCCAGATGAAGATGGTTTCCCAGACATAGAGAAGCTGAAGAGTGTTATCTCCGAGCGAACTGCTGGTTTTGTCGTTGCGAACCCGGAGGATACGGGCATCTATAACCACCGAATCCGCGAGTTTACTGACATTGTTCACGAAGCGGGCGGAGTCTGCTTCTACGATCAGGCCAACGCAAACGGCTTGCTTGGCATCACGAGAGCGAAGGAAGCGGGCTTCGACATGTGCTTCTTCAATCTGCATAAGACTTTTGCGGCTCCTCATATGTGCGGCGGTCCGGCAACGGGTGCACTTGGTGTGAGTGAGGAACTCAAACGTTTCTTACCTGGACCGCTCGTGAATTACGACGGAAGCCGTTATGTTTTGACGAATCAGACGGCAGACAGCATTGGCAAAGTCCGCAGCTTCCATGGGGTCGCACAGACTGTCCTGCGTTCTTACGCTTGGATTATGAGCCTCGGTCCGGATGGACTGAAGGATGTAGCCCAAATTGCGGTGCTGAACAACAATTATCTGTATCACAAAATCCTGCAAATCCGCGGAGCGAGCGCACCTTATATCAAAGGACGCCGCCTCGAGCAGGTTCGCTACAGCTGGAAGCAGCTTACAGATGAGACAGGTGTCACGACAGAGGATATTACCCGCCGCATGTGTGATTTCGGCCTGCATTACTGGACGTCCCATCACCCGTATATCGTGAAGCAGCCGTTTACTTTGGAGCCGACAGAGTCGTATTCCAAAGAAGATCTGGACGAATACATCCATGCGCTGGAGCATATCTCGAATGAAGCCTACACACAGCCTGATATTGTGCGGTCAGCTCCGCATAACAGTACCGTTCATCGGAACGATGAGTCGTCTCTGGATGACCCGGAGCAATGGTGCATTACTTGGCGTGCGTATCTGAAAAAGACGCAACCGGTATAAATCGCTCTATCGTTTTCATCTTGCTGTCATATATAATTATTGTTGAACAGAGAGGCTCCGTGAGGAGCCTTTTCTGTTTACCATCATATTAAAGATTTGACACTATCGATTGATCGCGATTTATGACACCTCCATGTAGAGCAAGATTGGATGAATGAATCGACGGTCTCGATTTCCTAGCAAATAGGGGCTAAGTTTAGTTTATCAAAAATAAAACAAAACCAGTTGGGAAAAGCAGGAATCGATGAGTGAATCTGTAATATTATATAAAAAGACAAAATTCGCCGATTTTCGGCAAGGAGAGTACAAACATGATGCATCCGCATACGGAACTGCGATACATTGACGACAAGATCGGTTTCGGGGTTTTCGCTACTAGGCTCATTCCCAAAGGGACAATTACATGGGCGCTCGATGATTTGGACCAAATTCTGGAGCCGGACGCGGTTCAGGCGCTCGAGGAAGATAGGAAAAAGCTCGTTCTGAAGTACTCCTACCGTAATCAAGATGGGAAGTACATTCTCTGCTGGGATAATGGCCGTTATGTAAACCACAGCTTCCATGCCAACTGTATCGGAACAGCGTACGAGATAGAAATCGCGGTCCGTGACATTCATCCTGGGGAGCAGCTAACCGACGATTACGGCTCGCTGAATGTGGATGAACCGTTCGAATGCTTCCCGGAGGAAGGGACCGATCGAACGCGGGTGATGCCCGGTGATTTGCAGCTATATGCTGATATTTGGGATGCTCAAGCGTTAGACGCTTTTCAGCACTATTATGAGGTCGAACAGCCACTAGCGCATCTCATTCGTCCGGAATTTCAAGATAAAGTAGAAATCGCTGCTAAAGAGCAGCGATTGGTGGATTCCATACGAGCTATTTATTTTGACCGTGATTCCAAGAATACGGTCAAATGAGGAGCACGCTTCATTAAGTCTTGGAAAAATTCACGCTGCAGCGTGATAAAGACGACCGGTGTTAGCGTGTGAATGGTAGCCGTACGGGGAATGTTGCGAAGTAACGCCACTTCCCCAAAGAAATCGCCGTCGGACAGCACAGCAAGCCGATCATTGGTTCCTGTGCTGTTCTTTTTCAACACTTCGACCTTGCCCCGTACAATAATGTAAAACTTATCCCCAAGATCACCTTCGTCGATGATCGTCCGCTCTTTGGCATAGGATTCCGTTACGAAAAAGTGGGATATATCCCGTAATAATGATTCATCCATTTCTGAAAAAATCGGAAATAGCTTCAGCCTCCCCGAACTAATCTCTACGTGATAGCCGTCCTCGCTTATGTCGAAGCCAGTTTGCTTCGTCCACGATTGCTTATAACGACCTTCCGGCAGCATGAGTAATTCCTGGTGACTGCCTTTCTCGGCAATTTCGCCTTGATTCAGCACGTAGATACAATCGGCATGCTCAGCCGACGCGAGACGGTGGGTTACGGATATGACGGTCCTGGTGGCCGTTATTTGTTGTAGCGTCTTGTTGATTGCTGCCTCTGTGGCCGGGTCAAGCGCCGAAGTCGCTTCATCCAGGATTAGAATAGCCGGGTTACGAATGATCGCACGGGCGATCGCTACACGCTGCCGCTGACCGCCGGATAGACGTCCGCCCCGCTCACCGACATCCGTATCGTACCCATCTGGCAGGCTCATGACGAAATCGTGGATTTCGGCTAAACGTGCGGCCTCCATGACTTCCTCGTCGCTTGCTTCAGGCTTGCCTAGACGAATATTTTCACGGATTGAGGATCGGAAGAGGAAGCTTTCCTGAAACACAATGCCGATTTGAGAACGAAGCGATGGCAGCGCAATTTGACGGATGTCGGTTCCATCGTAGCGCACGGAGCCCGTCTGCGGATCGTAGAAACGCATCAGCAGGTTAATGATGGTGCTTTTACCGGAGCCGCTGGCACCAACGAATGCAGCAAAGGTGCCTTTGGGAATCGTCAGGCTGACACCGTTCAAACTGCGCTGCTCCGGGCTGTAAGCGAACGTGACATTGCGAAATTCAATGTTGCTTTCAAAATGCGGCAGATGAGTGCCCTGTTCGTTGCTAGGAACACTCGGCTGCTCATCGAGCAGCTCACGGACCCGCTGCATACCGGATGTCGCTTCAATAAATTGAGGGGCAAGCCAGGTTATAGCTGCAACCAAGTAGCTCAGGCTGAGTAGAATCGCGCTGAAGGCGAGCAGTGAACCGATGGAGAGGATGCCGAAGTAAGCTAGCATCGATCCCACGCAAATCGTCATCAAGTTCAAAATCATCGTGCCCAGATTAGTTGTACGGTCAATCAGGAAACTTAAGAAGCTGGATCGGGTCGATAACTTCCCATACTGCAGCATACGATCGGCAAAGCGTCCAATCATTAAAGGCTGAAGCCCGAACGCTTTAATGACCGGTTGAGCACTCACATTTTCCTGTATAGCTGTGGCGATACTGGCCTGATCTTCTTTTAACTGATAACTGGCATCATAAGCCTTCTGACCGAATAATTTAGGTCCAATCAGACAGAGCGGCAACCCAATCACCGCAAGCAGCGCAAGCTGCCATTGCAGGACGAATAGCACCCCTACGTTCAAAATAAGCCCAAGTATGGATAAAAGCGCGTAGGGTATGAGCTTGATGAACGTATCAATGGAAATGAGATCATTATTGAATCTAGAAACGATATCGCCACCGCTCATTCGATGGAAGAAGTCGGTAGAGAGGCTCTGCAGCTTCTCAAAGAGCTGCTTATAGTAATTCGTCACGATGCGGGAGCCGAGACTTGCAAACATGCGATCACGGTACATGCCCACCACGACAGAAGCAAGAGCGCCGGAAGCCATTAAGGACAAAATAAGCAGTAGCAGGTTATACTGCTGCGGAACGATGGCCAAATCGATAATGAATTTGTAGCTGAGGGGCATGAACGTTTCGAAGGCCAGCTCTACGAGGAGAGCTGCAAGCAGAAGCGCAGTCTGCAGTTTGTACTGAAGGAAAGAGGAGAAGAGCAGACGGACAAAGGAAAACATGAATAACCTCCCGAGAGTAAATCGAACCATTTCCTCTATCTTAGCATCGGGTTTGGATTTGGAGTATAGTCTGGATGTAAATTTAATGAGGCAAAGAAAGATTTTCCCCTTGTTATATTTTTAGCTGCGTATTGTATAAAGTGCATCAATATGAAACTGCATAGCATAATCGCTTGACTTGGAGTTAACTCCAGAGAGTAAACTGTTTTTGAAAGAAACAATATCTAACAGAAAGTGAGGAACAATCTAAATGGAATATGTGAAACTTGGAAATACTGGCTTGGATGTATCTCGGCTTTGTCTTGGCTGTATGAGCTTTGGTGTAGCAGAGCGGTGGGTTCATCCATGGGTACTTAATGAAGAGCGCAGTCGTCCTATTATTAAAAAAGCTCTGGAGCAGGGTATTAACTTTTTTGATACGGCGAATGTGTATGCAGACGGAACAAGCGAAGAAATTGTTGGACGAGCTCTAAAGGATTATGCCAATCGTGATGAAATTGTCCTCGCGACAAAGGTTCATTTCCGCATGCATCAAGGTCCAAACGGGGCTGGTCTTTCCCGAAAGGCAATCTTGAGTGAAATAGATAAGAGTCTTAAGCGATTGGGAACCGATTATGTAGACCTTTATCAAATCCATCGCTGGGATTACAATACTCCTATTGAAGAAACAATGGAAGCATTGCATGATGTTGTGAAGGCTGGGAAGGCAAGATACATAGGTGCTTCTGCGATGTACGCATGGCAGTTCCTAAAAGCATTACATGTAGCTGAAAAAAATGGGTGGACTCGATTTGTGTCGATGCAGAATCATTTAAACCTCATATACCGGGAAGAGGAGAGGGAGATGCTGCCGCTTTGTAAGGAAGAGAAAATCGGTGTGATTCCATATAGCCCGCTTGCATCAGGAAGATTGACGCGTGATTGGTCGGAAAGAACACAACGTTCCGAAACCGATCAAGTTCAGAAATCTAAATACGATGCGACTGCAAGTACGGATCGATTGATTGTGGAGCGTGTTGCAGCAATCGCAGAAAAACGTGGTGTTCCCCGCGCTCAAATCGCACTTGCCTGGTTATTGCAGAAAGAACCGGTATCAGCTCCCATTATCGGTGCTACGAAATTGTCTCATCTCGATGACCCGGTAGCTGCTCTTTCGATTATATTAACACCTGAAGAAATTGCATTGCTGGAAGAGCCGTATGTTCCCCATCGGGTAATTGGTGCGGTTTGATGTATGAAACGACAAGAACACCCTAACCATTTATGGGCGTTCTTGATCTCAAATTCGGAGGTGAAATCTACATGTTGATAGCAGAAGTCAGTGAAAAATTTGATCTATCACAGGATACACTCCGCTATTATGAACGAATCGGACTTATTCCCAGGGTGAACCGCAATAAAAGCGGAATTAGGGATTATTCGGAAGAAGACTGCAGGTGGGTCGATTTTATCAAATGTATGCGAGGCGTAGGTCTTCCAGTTGAAATGTTGATTGAGTATGTTGGGCTGTTTCTGAAGGGTGACGAAACCATGGATGCTAGGAAAGAACTCCTAATCGAGCAGCGTATGAAACTCATAACAAAAATGGAACAGATGAAGAAAGTGCTGGAACGCATGGATGATAAAATTGAAAGATATGAACAGACCATAGTTGAAAAAGAAAAAACACTAAATAGACCGTAAGGGATAAATAGTATTCGCCAAAGGCACCTTCCTGTATAATGAATAGCTGAGCAACAAGACTATGCATCGAGGTGTTTAACTTTGACTTCAGAAAAATTTTTCAAGCATCCTTTAGGTATTGTATCCGCTGCGTCCTTGGCGACGCTTCTATGGGGGAGTGCATTTCCATTTGTTAAGCTAAGTTACGCGGATCTCCATATTGGAAAAGCGGATTGGTCCGAGCAGCTTTTGTTTGCTGGCTATCGTTTTATTTTAGCCGCGATTCTTATTCTATTGTTTATGGCAATCATCGGTAAAAAGGCGGGGTATCAACGGGGCACACTGCTGAAAATCGGGAAAATCGGTCTCTTCCAAACCTTTTTGCAATATCTATTTTTCTATTACGGTTTGAGCGCAAGTACGGGGATTCAGGGCTCGATTATCGCAGGGACGACCTCGTTTTTCCAAATATTGCTTGCTCACTATATGTACAAGAACGATCGTTTGAATTTGAAAAAAATGATCGGTTTAGTTTTAGGATTTGGCGGAGCCATCCTGGTCAATATGACCAAGGGGGATTTGACTCTGCAAATGGGCATAGGGGAAATTTGTTTGCTGATCGCGATGTTTTTCGGAGCGTTGGGCAATGTGCTTTCCAAGAACGAAGCGAAAGAGCTGGATGTCCTGTATATGACCGGTTGGCAAATGCTGCTTGGGGGCCTCGCCTTATTTGCGGTCGGTGCGACTTTTGCAGGTTCAATTGTTCTTGATTTTACATGGACAACCATGTTGATGCTGCTGTACTTAGCCTTTTTGTCGTCAGTTGGCTTCGTCCTCTGGAACAATGTTATGAAGTACAACAAAGTCGGAAGCATCTCGATGTATTTGTTCTTGATACCGGTTTTTGGTGTGATTTTGTCCGCGCTGATGTTGAAGGAAGAATTGCATCTAATTGTGTTTGCAGCGCTCGGTCTGGTGGTCTCGGGTATTGTTATTGTGAATCGGCCGAAGCGTGGCGCGGCTGTTAAACGCCCTTCGTAGTTTGTTACTGGAAAAAAAGCTAGCATAAAGCAAAGTGTTTGATCAGCTATGGATCAAATGCTTTTTATTTTTATCTAACATTCATATTCCGTAAATCAATCCATGATACGATGTTGGAAATGTGCCGATGCGTGATATATGATGAAGGTAGAAGGGATCGTGACCGAGAATGTCAGAAGAACGATTAGCGGTATTAAAAGTGCATATCGACCAGGCTGGTTATGATGAGGTTCCGGATATTATCAAAAAGATTCATTTTGATGTTCGGCAAGGTGAACTGGTGGGTTTGTTAGGTCCAAATGGAGCTGGCAAGAGCACGACAATTAAGAGCATCCTTGGTTTATTGAAGGATTTCAAGGGTGAAATCTCTTTTATGGGTGAACGAAAAAGCTATGCTTACATCCCAGAGCATCCGATTCTGTATGATGAGCTGACGTTATGGGAGCATATGGAATTTGCAGCTTCCGTCTACGATCTGGATCGTGCGGTATTCCTAGAGCGTGCAGACGATCTCTTGCATCGGTTTCGACTGCTGGATGAGAAGCATCAGCTGCCCGGAAAGTTTTCCAAAGGGATGCAGCAGAAAATCATGCTCATCCTCGGCTTTTTGAATAAACCAGATGTATATATTGTGGACGAGCCTTTCATTGGATTGGATCCGAAAGCGATTAAAGATTTCTTAGGGATGTTGGATGAGGAACGCAAGCGCGGTGCAGGCATTCTGATGAGTACCCATGTGTTAGATACAGCAGAACGGATTTGCAGCTCGTTTGTGCTTCTTTCAGGTGGCAGATTGGTAGCAAATGGAACACTGCAGGACATTCAAAAGCAATGCGGCATGCCTGACGCACCATTGTTCGACTGCTTCCATTCGTTACTATGAAGGGGGACAATGGGTTGAAGAGCAGCTTTCAGGTTTTCACACGAAGAGTGCGTTCGGATTGGCACTTCCAGTATCGGGCTTTGCGGATGGCTGTGGATTGGGTCATTGCCATTTATTTTGTCATTCCACTGATGATTGTGGCTGGCTATCAATATTACTCTTGGTGGGCAACGCAGCCCTCTTGGTTTAGTTGGATATCGATGTTTATGATTACAACGGTCTTTTATGTATTCACTTGGCTCGGAACGATTCGATACTTTGTTGAGGAAGGGGACCAGCTTTTCCTTCGACAGAATCAGAAATGGTTTCGGCATATCATGCTGCTCGGCTATAGATACTCTCTTGCATTGCAGGGAATCACGACGTTAATATTGACGCTTGTATTTCTTCCTTTATTAGTTCAAACGTATTCCTACGGTGTGTTACATGTTATTTGCTTATGGCTGCTTACCTATTTGCTGAAAATCAACGTAGGCTTGCTTCGCCAATTGCTTACACTTCGTTTATATGGCATTATGCTTTGGTTGCTGCGGATTGTGGTTTTTGTAGGACTATTCTTCTTGTATCAAGTGTTAGTTACGGAGCTAAGTCATAACACTTCCTATAGTTGGATGATTATTGTTCTTTTTCTAGTGCTGGTCGTTTTCTTAAGCAAAATACGGCTGCAAGAGAAAGGGGCTTTCTTCACTGATATCGCCAGAGAAAGAGATTCGCGGATGCGAATTGTCTCTCTGATGTTAATTCGTGTTGTTGAGCGAAAAAGAAAATCGACAAGGAAGTATCCCCTTTTATTCGGGAAATCGCAGCGCTTGTTCAAAGGGAAAGGGGCCAGCAACGGAATAGCTGATTTATTAACGAAATCTTTTTTTAGAAATGGTACACAGTGGAAACAAACGATACAGTTCGTTGCTGTAATCGGTGGAGCTATGTTTATTTTGCCGGGTGCCCTAAAAATTCCGATCTGGATCCTTGCTGCATGCCTGTTGGTCTTCTGGAGAAAATCATTCTGTAAAGATGAATTAACAGCTCCGTTTCTGACTCTTTTTCCTATCCAGGACACAATGAAACATCAAGCTCTACAATCTGCAACTCCTATCCTTGTACTGCCGGCGCTGATCTTAATCAGCCTATGTATGGGGATCTCTTTCTTCACTTGGTGGGGACCTGTACTGATGATCGGAGCAGCAATTCCGTTAGCTTATGGGACTTCCTCTGTATTTACAAGTTGGTATTGAGTAGGCGAATTACTTTACTTTAAGGTTGAAAGAGATCAAACAAGCCCAGTGCCGTTATTGGCACTGGGCTTGTTTGATTATGAACTTATTTGACTAGAGCATTGTATACATTCGCTTCACCCGCGCCGTATAAAGCATCATTACCGGTTGGGCCGTAATCGATCGCCGTCTTTTCGATTAACGCGGCTACTTGAGCAGGGTTCAACTCCGGATGAGCCGCTTTGATGACACCTGCAATACCAGCCACTTTCGGTGCTGCCATGG